>JAQCHM010000025.1 GCA_027730885.1 Actinomycetota bacterium
CGAGCAGCCCGCCAGCGTCGCTCGCCGGCAATCAACTCGTAACGACCGTCAGCCGCCGGCCGAACCAGAATCGGTTGTAGTACCCCCAACTCCCGAATGGAGTCGGTCAAGGTCACCAGCGCTTCCTCATCGAACCGGACACGCGGCTGCTGCGCGCTGGGCGAGATAGCCGAGAGAGGAATCTCGACCAGACCCAGTACTTCGGAATCTCCTACCGCATCTGCCGGGATGAGCGAGTCCAGACCTCGCCCCAAGCCGCTACGTCGGTTCACCCATAACCTCCTTGGCCAAATCTCGGTAGGCGATCGCACCCCGAGACGAAGGATCGAACACGGTGATCGGTTGACCGAAGCTAGGTGCCTCCGACAACCGAACATTCCGCGGAATCACCGCGCGGCACACCTTGGCACCAAAGTGCTCCCGCACCTCTCCCGCCACCTGGGCCGAGAGGTTGGTGCGGGCGTCGTACATGACCAGCACGATCGCGGACAGGTCCAGATCGGCGTTCAGGTTCCGCCGGACGAGATCCACATTCCGCATGAGCTGGCCCAGGCCCTCGAGCGCGTAGTACTCGCACTGAATCGGCACCATCACCTCGCTCGCCGCTGCGAATGCGTTCACCGTCAGGAGGCCCAGCGACGGCGGGCAATCGATCAAGACAAGATCGAAGTCCGACGCGACCGTATTGATGGCATTCTTCAATCGCATCTCACGACTGAACGCCGGCACCAGCTCGATCTCCGCTCCAGCCAAGTCCAGATTGGCCGGAGCGATGAAGAGATTCTTCACCTCGGCCGCCTCAATGGCCTCGTCCAGGGGCACATCATGAAGGAGGACGTCGTACATCGATGACTCCAACCCGCGCGGGTTGATTCCCAATCCTGTCGAAGCATTTCCCTGAGGGTCCAAGTCGATGATCAGCACGCGATGGCCGAGCTCCGCCGCCGCCGCCCCGAAGTTGACCGCGGTCGTTGTCTTGCCAACGCCACCCTTTTGATTGGCCACCGCGATGATGCGCGGCCCATGCTGGCCCCGGCCCCGCCACTCCGGAGCGGCCTGGCCACGCTGAACGGACTCGGCGGCAGGGGACACGCGTGGAGACTCGGCGGGAGGCGACGCCGTCAGACGGCCCGGCTGACCGAACGAAGGACGGGCCGCGGTCCCAGACCCGGCACCAGCCACCCGGCCAGCTTGACGATCGGCGGCATCTCCCGTCTTCACACCAGAGGCCGTGCTCCCAGCCTCATCGGGAGGTGTATTCGGCTCGGCGTCGGGCAGGGGAAGATCGCCCTGGGGCTCCTCTCGGCCACTGGTCGGGTTCGATCCTTCCCTCGGGAGATCACGACTCCACTTCGATCGAAACTCGCTCACCACTAGCTCCTTGCCGTTAGGCCTCCGCCGGTTCAAGTCCGAGGGCTCGACTTCGATGGATCAGAGTGTTTCACGTGAAACACCAACGCTCCCTAACCTTCTCTTGCGCTCGTTCGTCCCCAGACGCTAGCCGACATTGCCTCGTGGCGGGCGCAGGCCTCGCGATTCACCGTACTCGCCCATCAGGGGGTGGACCGGGGTCCGAATGTTTCACGTGAAACATCGAACCCGGAGTTTGGTGAGGTGGCTCCCCAGCCCCCGGGCCATTGTTTCACGTGAAACATTCGGACCCCGGAGGCGCCTGCAGCCAGGCGGGCCCCCCTTCGTCGATCTCACTCCAACGCAAAGAGCGGTTCACGTCTCATGGACTTGATGTTCCTCGGGTACGGGGTGGCAGTCGTATCGCCCACGACGGTCAATGCGGCCAAGCCGATGTATTCAGGTGAGTACCGTAGATCCACGCCTCGAAGGGAGAGGTCCGCCCAGGGGCGGCGGGAGGGCGGTTCACTCACCAGCAGAACGCCCCCGTCCTTGACGAAGCCAAGGCCGCACTCGACCGTCAGTGCCGGAGGTCCGAAACCACGCGAGACAACAACGTCGTACCGAGCCCGCATCCCTACCAAGTGGGCGAGCTTCTCTGCCCGGCCCTCGGCAACCGAGACGCGGTCCTCGAGTCTCAGATCGCTCACCGCCATCCGGAGAAAGTCACATCGCCGCTGCCCTGAGTCCAGGAGCGCGAGATGGCAGTCGGGGAGCCACAAGGCCAGCGGGAGGCCGGGTAGGCCGGCACCGGAGCCCAGATCTAGGACGTCGAGCCGACCTTGGATCGCGGGGCTCAGGGTCCGGGCACCGGCGATGCTGGCGATGGCGGTGCGATACCGAAGCGCGTGCTGAAGGTGATCGCGCAACGGGCCCGGACCCAGAAAGCCCAGGGTCCGGGCCCGCTCGAGAATGGCAAGAAGTTCGGGTTGATCCAGGTCAGTCGTCGTTCTGGTCATCGTCGCCATCATGCCCGTCGCCGTCGGCATCTCCGCCTCGGTCGGGCACCACGACCACCCGGCGCCTGGGTTCGTTCCCGGCAGATCGGGTCGTTACTCCCTCGGTGTCACCGAGGGAATCGTGAACGATCTTGCGATCGGCGGCGTTCATGGGCTCGAGCACGATCTCGACCCCTTCATCGATCGCTCGCTGGGCGGCGGCGGCCGCGAAGGCCGCGAGAGCCGCACGGCGTGCCTCGCGATAGCCGCCGATGTCGACCCGGATGCGTGTCGACGAGGGGGCACCGCGCTGGGCGCTGACTCGGGTGAGCTCCTGGATGGCTTCGAGCGTTCGCCCCTTTGGTCCCAGCAGCAGACCGTGTTTACCCTCGATCTGGGCGTCGAGCGCATCATCGTTGATCTCGCTGCTGACCGTCGTTTCGATCCCGAATGCGGAGGTCAGACCACGAAGGAATCCTTCCACACTCGCCTGCACTTGTTCCACGGTTGACTCCTCGGTCGGCTTCGGGGTTCGTTTGCGGCTGGGGACGGCAGCCGGGGACTTCGTTGATGGTCCTGATGCCGGCTCGTCCCCAACGTCGGCCGCGCTCGCGCTGGAATCGCCGCCTTCTCCACTTTCGCCCTGCTTGCGGCCCTTCGTTCGGCGACGGTCATTTCGTTCGGCTCTGGCCCTCGGCGACTTGGGAACAACCCGCGCTCGAATCCGGGCCTGGCCGCGCACGCGGCCGAAAAGTCCGGCCTTTGGCTCTTCGAGAACGTCGAACTCGGCCTCGGCCTCGTCGACTCCCAGCTTGTCGAGCGCCAAGTCCTTGGCCTCCTGGACCGACTTGGCCGTGGTTTCGATCCACTCCATCAGATCTACCTCTTCTTCTTTCGCTTGTCCCGGTTGGCTGATGCGCCAGGCTGTGTTCCCTTTGGCGTAAGGCGGCTCGGAGGAGCGTCGGCGGGCGTTCCAGCCTTCTTCCTCGGGGCCTTGGACCGACGGGCCTCCCACTCGGCCTGCCGGGCCGCAGCTCTCAAGGCCCGGTCGCTCGCGGGTGCGGTTCCATCGGATGCATCGGGTTTCGTCGCGCTTGGGGGCGTCTTGGACTCCTTCCCCTTCTCCTTGCTCGCGACGTCGCTGTTCGAAGAGGAGACGGCCGTGGCCTCCGCGGCGCCGTCGTCGTCGCCGGTCCCGGATTCGGTGAGATCGGCGGCGCCATAGATCCGCTTACCGATGTATGCCTGCTGCCCGATACGAAAGACGCTGGAGGTCGTCCAGTAGAGAACGAGACCCGTGGGGAAGACAAAGGCCCAGACCCCGGTGATCAGCGGGAGAAATCGCATGATCTGCTGCTGTTGTTGCATCATTGGTGAGAGTTCAGCCGTCCCCGGACGGCGGGCGGTGATCTGGTGCTGTTGGTAGAAGCTGAGAGCGACCATGACCAGGATCAGAACTAGGTAGGGGAGCGAGCGAAGGAAATCTTCCTTGACGACATCGAAGGTGTGGGCCGCCAGGTCCAAGGGGCCGAAGTTCATTTCCTCGTCAGTACGGAGGTCGTTGTACAGCTGGCTGTTCTCCGAGAGGTGTTGAGGATCGAACAGTCGGCCGTTGGCGGGCGCCTCGCCGGCCGCGACCCGGATCTTGTTGGCCACGCTGAAGAAGGGCTGCTCCTCGACCCGGGTGGTCAAGCCACGGAGGATCTGGAACAGCACCAGGAATACCGGCATCTGGGCGAGCATCGGAAGGCAGCCACCCACCGGGTTGATCCCGTGCTGTGAGTAGAGCTTCATCAGCTCGGCGTTCATCTGCTCCCGGTCGTTCTTGAACTCCTTCTGAACTCTCCGAAGCTCCGGCTGGATCTGCTGCATCCGGATCGTGCTGCGAGTTGCTTTGAGCGTGAGCGGCATCAGGCAGATCATGACGAAGAACGTCAACAGGATGATCGCCAAGCCGTAGTTGTCACCGACGACGGGAAGTTGGTAGAAAAAGGCGAGGATTCGAGCTACTAGTTCTGATAGGCCGTCAAGGATTTCCATCAGATCTCCACTCACGAGGGCGCGGACGCATGGGGTGCATGGCTAGGACTGCATCGGCTCGGGAACGGGATCGAAGCCGTACGATCCGAGCGGGTTGCATCGCAACAATCGACGGAACGCCAACCAACCACCGTGCGCCGGGCCGTGGCGCTCGATTGCCTGCCGGGCGTACTGCGAGCAGGTGGGAAGGTAACGACAGCGGGCCGGACGGCGAGACGAGTAGGCCTGATACCAGCCAATGAGCCCGAGGAGCACGCGTTCAGTCACCGAACGTGGCCGAAGATCTCTCGGAGTAGTCGGCCACTCCGGGCCGTCGGTCTCAACGCACATCGGGGCACGGCCGGGCATTGGTGGACTGACGAAGCGCGGCCTCGGCCAGGAGTACTGCGCACTCGTTCACGAGTGACGAATAGGCGAGATCCAGGACGCGGGGCGAGCAGCTCAGCAGGAGGTCGCCCTCGGGCATGCCCCGGTTCGCATCCTCGAGGCGGTCAGCGGCGACAACCAGCGCGTGACGCAGGCGACGTCGGGCGCGATTGCGCTGGACGGCCGGCCCGAAGGACCGCCCGATTGCAAAAGCGAGGCGAAGGGTAGGAACTGCGGTTCCGTCGCGGGGAACGAACCGAGCTCGCAGTGTCGAACTACGCAGGCGGACGCCGTGGATCCGAAGCGCAGCGAAGTCAGCGTGGCGGACCACTGGCGCCAACATCATTGATCGACCTCAACACCTACGTCGTCCACGGTCATGCCATCCAGAGATGCAGGCCTCCGACGCTTAGGCACTGAGGCGGTGACGCCCCTTGAGCCGACGGGCGCGGAGCACGGCTCGGCCGCCACGACTGGCCACCCGTGCACGGAAACCATGCTTGCGGGCCCGCTGCAGGTTGTTCGGTTGGAAAGTGCGCTTGGACACAATACTCCTTGAAACCTCGACCAAAGGCGACCGAGGGCTGAGCGAACCGGGGGGCGACCAGAGCCGGACGGCGGCGACCAGGGCGATTCGGATGTTTGAGCGATCGTCGCTCGCTCGACGAGACGTCGTGCAAAAGCCTACGCGTACACGCCACGCTAGGGGTTCATGGTTCGCAAGACAACTAGCGGTTCCGAAGCCGGGGCGGCGAATGTCCTGCTCCTGACCACAATCCACAGCCCTTGTAGCCGAGCGCGGCGCAACCGGGTAGTGTTCGTGGTCCCGTGGCTCAGCCCTTGCTGACTCCCGAGGAACGAAGTCCTGGTGGCCTGGGCAGTGGCCGGAAGGGCGGGTCGAGGCTTGGCCGAGGGACTGTGGACAAAGGTGTGAATCGTGGGAGTTTGGCATGGAGCGACAGCGACTGGGAGGAGATGAGCTGTGGTCCCGGGCGTCTGACATCCTTCGGATCCAGATTGCCGACGGTGTCTGGCAATCCACCTTCGCCCAGATCGTTCCCATGCTCCTCATCGATGACCGGCTGGTGCTCTCGGTGCCGAACGCCATCATTCGCGAGAAGCTCGATGGCCGATATCGCCCGCTGGTCGAGGATGCGATCACCGAGTCAGCCGGACATCGCTATCACGTCGAGTTCGATGCTTCGCCACCGCAGCTCTTCGACCCCGACCACGTCGACGGCTATAACCGCAGCTCTCGCGACGGAGCACCACCCGTGATCGACCTCACCGCATCGAAAGCCGCCGACGACGTCCGTGGCGGTTCGGAGGTGACGCTTCGCTACAACTTCGAGACCTTCGTCATCGGCCCGTCCAATCGATTCGCCCATGCCGCGGCACTCTCCGTCGCCGAACGCCCCGGTGGCAGTTACAACCCACTTTTCATCTACGGCGGCGCCGGACTGGGCAAGACACACTTGTTGCGGGCGATCGAGGCCTATGTTTGCGACGTCTACCCGCGAATGAAAGTCCAGTACGTCTCGACCGAAGCGTTCCTCAACGAATTCGTCGAGTCGATCAAGACCGCTTCGAGCGCCGACTTCAAGCGCCGCTATCGCCAGATCGACGTCCTCCTTGTCGACGACATTCAATTCATCGCCGGCAAGGACGGACTGCAGGAAGAGTTCTTCCACACGTTCAACGAGCTCTATGGCGGCAATCGACAGGTCGTGCTGACATCCGATCGACCTCCGGACGCGATCCCGACGTTGGAGGACCGCCTTCGCAGTCGTTTCATGATGGGCCTGCTGACGGACATCCAACCGCCCGACATCGAGACGCGGATGGCCATCCTGTCGAAGAAGGCGGATCGGGATCGCTACTTTCTTGCGAGCGAGGTCAGCGAGTTCATCGCCCACAACATCACGTCGAACATCCGCGAACTCGAGGGGGCTCTCAACAAGGTCATCGCATTCGCTAACCTCAATCGCGAGCCGATGACCCGAGCCCTGGCCGAACGCATTTTGGGCGACTTCATCGCCGACCGTCAGCCACGGCCGATCAACGTGACCCTCATCCTCAACGCCACAGCCGAACGCTTCAACTTCACCATAGAGGAGCTGGTTGGCAAGTCCCGCCGAAGGCCGTTGGTCTCCGCCCGCCAGATGGCGATGTATATTGCCCGGGAACATACCGACCTGAGCTTCCCCCTCATTGCCCGGGAGTTCGGCGGACGCGATCACACCACGGTGATGTATGCCTGCGACAAGATCTCGGCGCTGATGAAGGAGCGGTCCCAGATCTACGAGCACGTCATGGCACTCGAGAAGGCCGTTCGACTCCGAGCTCGAGCGGTCGAGTGAACCCATAACCTGTGAAAAAGACGGTGGACGACGACACCTTGTCCTCGGGACAACCTGCCGGTCATCCCCAGCGATCATCACCGGGACCGAATGCAGACCCGGTGCCTGGGGATGGAAAGAACCGCCCGGTGGATGAGAACCTCTAGGCTGACCAGGCTGAACACCGGTTCATCCACAATCCACAACACCTACTACTACTTCCCTCTTTCCAGACAGAAAAATAACAACAGTTGAGGACAAGGGAGCACGACAGTGAAGTTCCGTTGCGAACGAGATGTTCTGGTCGAGGCCCTAGGGACAGCTGGCCGCGCCGTGAGCGGCCGCGGGGGCCTGCCCGGGCTTTCGGGAGTCCGCGCTGATCTTCAAGGCGATCAACTCCGACTGACCGGCAGCGATCTGGACCTCACCATCACTGTGCTCGTGACGGTGGCCGGCGAATCCGACGGGGTGGCAGTGATCCCCGCCCGCCTCGCATCCGACATCGTCCGTGCACTGAGCCCCGGCGCGGTCTCGGTAGCGGCCGTCGGAGACGAACTGTCCATCAGTTCAGGACGAAGCCAATTCAGCATCCGTTTGCTAGCAGGCGACGAATTCCCCCAGCTGTTGCCCATCTCCGCCGAGCCGGTCTCGCTGCCTTCGGCCCAGCTGTCCGAAGCCCTTCGACAAGTTGTCTTGGCCGCGAGCTCCGACGACGCTCGTCCGATTCTCACCGGCGTTCAGATGTCGTCGGAGAACGGGGGGTTGCGCCTGGTTGCCACCGACTCGTACCGCTTGGCGATGCGCGACGTTCCCGAAGCGTCCATCCTGGCCGAAGGACAGTCGGTATTGCTTCCGTCGCGAGCGCTCAACGAGCTGAATCGCATTCTGGGCCAGGGCGAGCGCGTCCAGCTCAGACTCGGCGAGCGTGACGCGTCGTTCGAGGTCGGCCCAGTGACGTTGGTCACACGCCTGATCGAGGGGGAGTTCCCCAACTACAGCGGTCTCATTCCCAGCAGTCACCCGAACAAGTTGACGGTGCATCGGGACTCACTGCTCGACGCTCTGCGCCGGGTCAAGCTACTTGCACGTGAAGCGACCCCCGTCCGGCTCGAGATGTCCACCGACGGACTCGAGCTGGTCGCGGTGACCCAGGACGTCGGCAACGCCCGTGAGAGTGTCGAGGGGAGTTACGAGGGCACGCCATTGACCGTGGCGTTCAACGCCCAATACCTTCTCGAGGGCATCGAGGTTGCCAACAGCGACGAGATCACCTTGTCGACGATCGACGAACTCAAGCCGGCGTTGGTGCGCATGGCCGGCGTCGATCAGTTTCTCTACCTGTTGATGCCGGTGCGGGTGTCTTGAAACTCAGCCGCCTCTGGCTGAACGACTTTCGTACCTACACGAACCTCGAATTGCCGCTGGTCGACGGTCTGACGGCGATTGTCGGGCCCAATGGTTCGGGCAAGACCAACCTGATCGAGGCCATGGGCCTTCTAGCCATGTTGAAATCCTTTCGCGGTGCTCCGACAGAGAGTCTGATTCGCAAGGGCGCAGATCGGGCCGTGGTGCGAGCTGAAGGTGAGCGAGACGGACGACCCGTGCTCATCGAACTCGAGTTGTCCCAGGGTCGGACCCGTGCCCAGGTGAATCGACAACGTCTTGCCCGGTCGAGAGATCTCCTCGGGGCTCTCCGGGTCACGGTGTTCGCCCCCGACGACCTCGCATTGGTGAAGGACGGTCCGGCCGTCCGACGTGAGTTCCTCGACGATCTTGTGGTCTCCCTGCAGCCATCAGCCGATCTCGTCTGCTCGGACTTCGACCGGGTGGTACGCCAGCGAAATGCACTTCTGAAGAACGTCCCGATGCGCAACGGCCGCCCGGCACTGGATGACACCACGAGCGCAACGCTCGACGTGTGGGATCAGCAGTTCGCTGCGCTGGGAGAACAGGTTCTCGAACTGCGCTACGAGGTTCTCGCCGACCTGGTACCACTGGTTGGCGAGAGCTATGTGCAACTTGCCGGGCGATCGGCGGAGGTCATTGCCAATTACCGGGCGTCATGGGGGAATGGATCCCTCGCCGCTGCGCTCGATCACGAGCGGCTCAACGACCTCCGCCGTAAGACGTCGACGGTGGGGCCCCACCGCGACGAGATCAGCGTCTACCTGAACGGATTCGCTTCACGGACCGAGGCATCGCAGGGCGAACAACGCACGCTTGCACTGGCACTTCGGCTGGCCGGACATCGCCTGGTTTCCGAGCGGATCGGCGAGCCACCGCTGCTCCTGCTCGACGATGTGTTCTCCGAACTCGACGAGACCCGATCACGAGCCCTGCTCGACTCGCTCGTCTCGGGTCAGACGATCATCACAACCGCGTCGGAGCTACCCCCCGGTACCGTCCCCGACCAGATGTTGCGCCACACCGGCGCTGAGCTTCGGCTCGACTCGGCGGCCTCTCGGCCCGCCCGCTCGATGTTCGCCCAGGAGTGACGTGCGGCTGACGGAGAGTGACCCATGAGGCGAGAGTGACCCATGCATCGTGAACCACTTGCATCTCGCGGACAGCCCGGAACACTGGGACAGAATCTCGAACGCTTCCTCCGTCACCTGGGAGCGCCTCCGGTTCAGGCCCTGACTTCGCTCCATGATCGGTGGCCCGAGGTCGTCGGGCCGGTATTGGCTAAGGGGAGTCGACCGATCGAACTTGTCGACGGCATCCTCATCGTCGGCTGCGCCGATCCGTCGTGGGCGTCGCAGCTCGCTTGGATGGAAACTCAGATCAAGCAGCGATGTGCTGCGCTCTTCGACGGGCTCGTCGTCGTACGCATTTCCGTGCGAGTCGATCGGTGATGCACGAACCGTTCACGCTCCGTGCACCCTCGGGTGATGGCCGCGGTCACGCCCCAACCTACTGGTAGACTGAACCGGCTCCGAGAGCGACTTCCCATGGACTCTTCAACCTCACCCGAACGGCTCGAAACCGCAGATCAAAGTGGCTACAGCGCCAGTGACATCCAAGTTCTCGAGGGCCTCGAGGCCGTTCGGAAGCGTCCTGGCATGTACATCGGGTCCACCGGTTCGACCGGCCTGCATCACTTGGTCTGGGAGGTGGTCGACAACAGCGTTGATGAGGCCATGGCCGACTATTGCAAACGCATCGACGTGCGGATCATGGCCGACGGAGGCGTCGAAGTACGCGACGACGGTCGCGGCATTCCCGTCGATCGCCACGACAAGTACGACGACATGTCGGCCGCCGAAGTGGTGCTCACGGTTCTACACGCCGGCGGCAAGTTCGGAGGCGACGGCTACAAGGTTTCCGGTGGCTTGCACGGCGTCGGTATCTCCGTCGTGAATGCGCTGTCCAGCCTGGTCGAGGTCGAGATCGACCGCATGGGTAAGCGCCACCTCATGTCCTTCCGCGATGGCGGGGTGCCCGACCAGAAGCTGCACGTCATCGGCGACGCCCCGATCAACGACGACGGCCGCCCTCGAACCGGCACCACCGTCCGGTTCTGGCCCGATCCCACGATCTTCAAAGAAGGCACTGACTTCCGAGCGCAGACCTTGGCCGAACGGTTCCAGATGATGGCTTTCCTCAACGCCGGCCTCGAGTTCCATCTGGTGGACGAACGAGACCCGTTGTTCGAGGAACTGGTGCACCGCTACGAAGGTGGCATCCGAGATTTCGTGCTGCACCTGAACCGCTCCAAGGAAGCGTTGTTCGAGGACATCGGTTGGTACACCGAGTCCGGCGATGGAGAGGAAGTCGAGATCGCCTTCTGCTGGAACACGGGTTACCAGACCGACGGTATTCACAGTTTCGCCAACGGCATCTCCACCCTCGAGGGTGGTATGCACGAGCAAGGCTTCCGTACCGCCCTGACCCGAACCGTGAACCTCTACGCGCGGGACAAGGGCCTCCTGAAGGAGAAAGAGGAGAACTTCCAGGGCGAGGACATCCGGGAAGGGCTCACCGCTGTCATCGCCCTCAGGATCTCCGAACCCCAGTTCGAAGGACAGACGAAGTCCAAGTTGGGCAACGTCTCGGTTCGATCACTGGTCGAGAAGGCCACCAACGAGAAGCTGCGCGAGTGGTTCGAAGAGCACCCCCGTGAGGCCCGGGCCATCGTCGGCAAGTCCACCATGGCCGCCAAGGCTCGCATTGCGGCCACGACGGCGCGCCAGACCATTCGGCGCAAGTCAGCTCTGGACGGCGCAGGCTTGCCTGGCAAGCTGGCCGACTGTCGCAGCAAGGATCCGGCCGAGTCCGAGTTGTACATCGTCGAGGGCAATTCCGCCGGTGGCTCGGCGAAAGAGGCGCGCGACTCTCGAACGATGGCCATCCTGCCGATCCGGGGCAAAATTCTCAACGTCGAACGGGCCCGTCCCGACCGAATGCTCAAAAACACCGAGATCGTGTCCTTGATCCAGGCGATCGGCGCCGGTCTCGGCGAACCGGCCGAGGCGGGCGAGGACGGTTTCACCGTCGAGAAGGTGCGCTATCACAAGATCATCCTGTTGGCCGATGCCGATGTCGACGGCAGCCACATCCGCACGTTGCTGCTCACCTTCTTCTTCCGGCAGATGCGCCCCATGGTCGAGGCCGGTTACGTGTACATCGCCCAGCCGCCCCTCTACAGCACCGAGGTTGGGCGCTCGAAGCTCTACCTGAAGGACGATGCCGCCAGAGACGCGTACAGCGCTGAGCACCCCAACGCCGAGTACCAGCGGCTGAAGGGTTTAGGTGAAATGGATGCCGACGAGTTGTGGGAAACCACGATGAACCCAGAGAGCCGCACGTTGCTCCAGGTCACGGTCGAACAGGCCGCCATCGCGGACGAGATTTTCGCCGTGCTCATGGGAGATGACGTCGAGAGCCGAAAGCACTTCATCCAGACCAACGCCGACGACGTCCGTTTTCTCGACATATGACCGACCTCCCTCCCAACGACGCGGTGCAGCCTTCGGACGACGAGGCGAGTGACGCCGGCGGCCCCGGCGGCGCGCCCCCGGCCGACGCAGCCGCTCCGCGGTTCTCGGAGTCGATCGAGCCGATCGAGATCCAGGCCGAAATGGAACAGTCGTTCCTCGAATACGCGATGTCGGTCATCATCTCCCGAGCGCTTCCCGATGCTCGTGACGGCCTGAAGCCCGTGCATCGACGCATTCTCTGGGCCATGTTCGACGCAGGCCACCGCCCCGACCGGAGTCACGTGAAGTGCGCGACGGTCGTTGGCGACGTCCTGGGACGGTACCACCCTCACGGCGACCAGTCCGTGTACGACGCGCTGGTCCGCATGGGTCAGACATTCTCCCTCCGACATCCACTCATCGATCCACACGGCAACTTTGGCTCACCCGATGATCCACCGGCGGCCTATCGGTACACCGAATGCCGCCTCACCCCTCTGGCCATGCAGCTCCTGGCCGACATCGACGAGGACACGGTCGATTTCCGGGACAACTTCGACGGCAAACATCGGGAACCGGAGGTCCTTCCCAGCCGATTCCCCAACCTGTTGGTCAACGGCAGCCAGGGCATCGCGGTCGGTATGGCCACCAACATCCCCCCGCACAACCTGGGTGAGGTGGTCGACGCCACCATGCACCTTCTCGACCATCCCGACGCATCGTCCGACGATTTGATGCAGTTCGTCACCGGGCCCGACTTTCCGACCGGAGCGCAGATCCTGGGCCGCGTAGGTCTCCGTGACGCGTACCGCTCTGGCCGGGGATCGGTGAAGATGCGCGCCGTCGCCGAGATCGTCGGTGGTCGCACGAACGACTCGATCGTCGTTACCCAGGTGCCGTACCAGACCTCGGTGGACCAAATCGCTCGGAAGACGGCTGAGCTGGTCGAGAAGGGCGAGATCACCGGCATCCGCGAGATTCGCAACGAGTCGGCGAAAGGAAAACTGCGGCTGGTGTTCGAGTTGAAGCGGGACGCCACTGGTCTGGTCGTCCTCAACAACCTTTACAAGCACACGCCGATGCAGACCACCTTCAGCGTCAACATGGTTGCCCTCGTCGACGGCGTCCCTCGTACCCTGACCCTGCGTGACGCGTTGGTTGCCTACGTTGCCCACCAGCGTGAGGTGGTCCGGCGCCGTAGTGAGTTCCGCCTGGCGAAGGCGCGCCGCCGGGCCCACATCCTCGAGGGGCTCATTCGAGCGCTCGACATGATCGATCCGATCATCGCCGCCATTCGTGCCAGCGAGGATCGTGGTGAGGCTCGGGCCCGCCTGATGGGCGACGGCTTCGAGTTCTCCGAGGACCAGGCGAACAGCATCCTCGACATGCAGCTCGTCCGACTCACCCGACTCAATCGGGCGACGCTCGAGGAGGAGATGTCCGAGCTTCGTCGGACCATCGAAGAGCTCGAGTCGATCCTGGCCGACCAGGCCAAGCTCGATGGGGTCATCAAGGTCGAACTCGGCGAGCTACGTGACCAGTTTGCGAACCCCCGTCGGAGCGCTTTGACGACCGACCCCGGTGAGCTTGACATCGAGGATCTCATCGACGATGAAGATCTCGTCGTCACCCTGTCGAGTTCGGGCTACATCAAGTCGGTCTCGGCCGAGGAGTTCCGGACCCAGGACCGCGGTGGCCGGGGTGTGACAGCCGCAAAGCTGAAGGGCGATGAGAGCGACATAGTCGAACAGCTGCTGCACACCTCGGCCCACGCGTACCTTCTGTTCTTCTCCAATCAAGGGAGGGTCTATCGCATCAAGGCCCACGAGATTCCGGTGACCAGCCGAACGTCGCGTGGACTCGCGCTGGTGAATATGTTGCAGCTGCTGGAGGGCGAGCGTATTCAGGCGGTTGTCGACACCCGCGACTACGAGACCAACCGCTTCCTGTTCTTCGCCACCCGGCAAGGTCGGGTGAAGAAGACGCTGTTCACCGCTTACGACTCGTCGCTGAAGGCAGGTCTTCGTGCCGTCACCCTGAACGATGGCGACGAACTGGTGTCGGTCGTCGCCACCAACGGCGGTCACGACATCATGATGGTCTCCCGCCAAGGACAAGCGCTTCGATTCGCCGAGGACGAGGTGCGGCCGATGGGTCGGACCGCTGCAGGTGTGCGCGGTATGAAGTTCCGGTCCGGCGACGAACTGGTGAGCATGGACGTCGTCTCCCCGGGCACCCATCTCCTCGTCGTGACCGACGAGGGATTTGGGAAGCGGACCGATCCCGATCTTTTCTCACAGAAGGGCCGTGGTGGTCTGGGAGTGCGATCCGTCCGGGTCAACGAACAACGCGGCCGGGTCGTGGGTGCCCTGTTCGTCGCCAACGAGGCGGAGGTACTGCTGATCTCCGCTCAAGGGGTGATCATCAGGATGCCCGTGAGCGCGATCTCCCAACAGGGGAGGGACGCGACCGGGGTTCGAGTAATGAACCTTGGAAAGGGCGACAACGTTGCTGCGGTCGCCCGGCTCCTGAACGAGGCCGATGACGACGTCTCGACCGGGGACGTCAGCGACGACTGACCTTCGAAGGAGCGGCCCGCGGTCGCCCTTCCCTGCGCAATGACGGTCCGAGGGAGGTCGGCTGTGGAGCGACGCTGGTTGTTTCGATCGCAGTCCGAGGTCGGCTCTGTCCTGCCGCTGTTGGGTCTGGTCATGGCTCTTCTGATGGTCTGCACCGTGTTGCTCGCCGGTCTGAGCCAACGCATCGCGAGCCGATTGCGACCGCAATCAGCGGCCGATGCCTCGGCGCTGGCGGGAGTTGTCGAGGGACGAGCCGGGGCCGAGGAACTCGCCCGCGCCAATCGGTCGCGTCTCGAGACCTTCGAACAGTCGGGTTCGATCGTTCGTGTCGTAGTCGAACATGACGGAGTGCGAGCGGAGGCCACCGCAGACCTCGAGCTACAAGTTCGCTGATCGGGTGCCCCGATTGTCCACGGCCGTGGATCTAGACTTCCGCCGATATGATATCGGACGACGTGACGTCACAGGACGCGATCGTGATCGGTGACGATCTCGTCGAAGCCCTTGGCTTCGAGCCGATGGTCCATGATGATGCATCGACGTACTCCGACTTTCCGTCGGTTGCGCTGCTGTCGACCCTCAACCCGACGGAACCCGAGATCCAAGATCGCTCGTCGTACGAAGCGGAGGCTGCACCCGAGATGGCGACTGGTGAAAGTGTCGAAATCGATGAGTCCGAGACGACCACGGACGTGGTGTCGGTTCGCCCGGATGGTGCTGGTTCACTCGCTGACAATGGTGTCATCGACCTCAGCGATGGTGGAGCGGCCCGAAGGACCGTATTCGGACGGTTCTCTGCTCGCCAGCGGGGCAGTGTGGAGGCCGGCGCGACCGAAACGGACGCGGCGATGGCCGATGATCACGACACGTCGGGACACGCGGCCGGCGGTGACGGCGATGTCCATCTGGCAGAGGCCGGCGTCCCGGCGGACGACACAGACGCGTCGAGGATCGAGCGGACGGGAGCCGAAGGGCATCCCTTCGAATCCGATCAGGAGCCCACTGCACCGCAGCCTCCGACGATGGACGACCTGGTCACCTTTGTCGCAGTCGACCAGGCGGAGACGTCTGGAGTCGGCGAAATGTTCGAGCCGGTCGAGATACAGCGGTACGAGTTTCCCGACCTCGGAGAGCCCATCTCGGACGAACTGATTGCGGACGAGCTGATTGCGGATGAACTGGTCTCGCTGCCGGTGATCGACTCTCCCGAGATCGGTGCAGTCGGCATCGATCTGGACGAGATCGAACTGCGGTCAGATGTGCCTCCGGCTGCTCGGTCGACCGGCATCGCGCCCCTCTCGTTTCCCGCTGAAGTCGTCTTGCCGTCATCCGCTGGTGCCGGATTCGGCAAGCGGCGCCAGAGGCTGCGGGCCAGGAAGACCCGTCGAGTAATTCGTCACATCGACCCGTGGTCGGCACTGAAATTCTCGGTCATCTTCCACCTGTGCTTCTTCGGTGCGCTTTTGCTTGCGTCGGTGTTGGTGTGGAACGCGGCCGTCTCTGCCGGGACCATCGAGAACATCGAGAGTTTCATTCGTGAGTTGGGAGACTACGAGAAGTTCGAAATCGACTCGAACAAGGTCTTCACCGCGGCGATGCTCATTGCGGGGATGTTGACGTTGGCATCGACGATCATGGTCGTACTTCTCACGGTCGTCTTCAATCTCATCTCGGATCTGGTCGGTGGCATCCGCGTCACGGTCATCGAGGAGGACACCGTCCGCGTCGTCGACCCCCACCGCACTGCGTGATGCGCGGCGGTAGTCGGTCGCCGCTCGAGCCGGTAAGGTTTGAGGCTTCCCGGGGCTATAGCTCAGTCGGTTAGAGCGCACCCCTGATAAGGGTGAGGTCACAAGTTCGATTCTTGTTAGCCCCACTGGCAAACGCCCCGGTCACAGCACCGGGGCGCTTCGCATTCCTGGCCTCGGATGAGCGTTCGAACCAGTCTCGGATGTGCCGTCCCGTCTGTCCCGTCCTGTCCCTCTCAGGTGCCT
>JAQCHM010000463.1 GCA_027730885.1 Actinomycetota bacterium
CCGGCCAGGAGCTCATACCCGGGCTTACCCAGCAGGACGTGCGACAGTGTCGACTTTCCTGCGCCATTGGGGCCCATGACCGCGTGGACCTCGCCCGAGGCGATGGTGAGGTTCACGCCATGGAGGATCTGCGTGCCGGCGACAGCAGCCTCCAGGCCTTCGATGATCAACTGACTCATGTCAGATCGTTCCCCTTGGATGGCTCACGAATGGACGGCTCACGTGGATGACCGATGCCGGACCGACAGGTATACGTCGCCGTCTCGGAGATCGACGTCGTAGACGGCCACGGGTTTGTTTGCCGGGAGCGTCTGTGGCTCACCGGTGCGCAACGAGAAGGCTGCGCCGTGCTTCCAGCACTCCAACGTGCACGCGGCCGAGTCGACCTCGCCCTCCGACAGCGAGAAGTTGGCATGCGAACAGCGATCGCCGATGGCGAAAACGTCGTCGCCGATGCGGACAACGGCCACGGCGACGCCGTCGACGTCGAAGCGGGTTGCGGTCTCCGACACGAGCTCGGCGAGAGCGCAGACCCGCTGGGCTCCGCCGATGCCGGCGCTCACGACTGGTTGCCCTGAAGTCGGCGGGCGAGCTTGGCTGCAACCAGCGACGAGATGGCGTCCTGGAGCGATGACGGCATGCGACCGATCACGTCTTCGAAGAAGCCGGCGATGATGAGTTGGTCGGCCTCGGTCGGGGGCACGCCTCGTGCGTGCAGATAGAACCGCTGTTCGTCATCGATCGGGCTGACGGCGGACGCATGGCTGCACCGGACGTCGCTGTTCTCGATCTCGAGGTTGGGAACCGACCAGGCCCACGCGTCGTCGCTGAGTTTGATGTTCCGATTGGTCTGGTGCGCATTGGACCCACGGCCTTCGGGGTGGATGTGGATGAGTCCGGTGTACACCGAGCTGGAGTGGTCGTCGACCACGCCCTTGAACAACAAGTCGCTCGTGGTGTCCTGGGCGGAGTGGTGTTGGAACGTCCGGAAGTCGTGCATCTGGTCAAGATCGCCGTAGTACACGGCGATGAGATCGCCATGGGCTCCTCGGCCGGCGAGCGTCGTGTCGAAGCGGAGTCGGCCGTAGCTTCCTCCGAAGGATGCGCACGACGAGGTCAGCGTGCCCTGCTGGGCCACCGACGACACCTGACGCCCGATCTGCCAGTGACCGGCGGCCAAATTCTGGACCGTTGCGTAGGCGAGCCGTCCCGAGGGACCCACCGCAAGCTCGACCAGGGGAACGGACAGACCGGAGCCGTCGGAGGAGGTCTGGTATTCGAGCACGGTCAACGAGGCATTGTCGCCGACCTCGACGCTGATATGAGGGAAGGAAGCGGCAGGCGCGGGCCCGGCCGCCGGGGCCTGATGACTGAGTATCACGATCGGCGCATCGACCACGAGCCCGGGCGGAGCGACGACTCGCACCGCATCGGGGGCCAAGGCAAGGTGCAGCGCGTCGAAGATCGTGGGGTCCTCGGATTCGGGGCGATCAGCGCGCGACGCGCTACTGGTGGCCGGACCGACCTGAAGACCCCGAGCCGCCCATTCGGGGTCGAGCGACACCAGCGAGATGAAGCCATTGACCACTTCGACCGTCGCCGCCCGCTCGGTGACGATCGCCCGGAGCGGATCCGGAGCCGAGTCGACAACCGGGCGGACCTGGAGCGCGAACCGACCGAGATCGAGGTCTTCGATGCGGCTGTAGCGCCAGTCCTCGGCGTCGATGGCCGGGGCGGTCATGGCCTGTGCCCTGGTCAGGGCGTCGAGGCGGCGGGCTGCGTCTGGGGTCGCCGCCAACAAGGACCCGGCAGCACGATCGAGCAGGCCGGAAGGGACGGACGTCAGGTCGGAACTCACGGAATAAACACTATCGGCTTAGGAGAAATCCGGGCCCGTGGGCCGGCAAGAAATGCGTCGGCCGATCGGGCCGTTCGATGTCAGTTCCGACCGAAAGGCCACCACTTGCGCCGCCGCTGATTGCGCTCGGCGTCGACCTGGGCGCGGATGCTGTCGCCGGCTCGATTGATGATGTTCTCGGCATCGTCGAGTAGCTGGGCGATGGTGGGATCCTCGCCGATGCCGGCGGGCGTGTCGGGGGTCGGCGGTGTGATGAGGGTGCCGTGACGCCAACCGACGTCGGCGAGCCGAGGCTCGAACTTCGGACAGTCCGCGGGACAAGCCCACGGTGCCTCAGGCGCAAGATCCAGCGAGCATTTCCGCATCGTGTCCCCAGTCGGATACGTGCGGCTCTGGAAGTGCTTGCAGTCTTGACGCATCGGCATTGCGTCATTTTGGCCCGAGCCCGGCCGATTTGAACTACGGTGCCAGCCATGCCGTGACCGACGCATGTTCAGTGGCAGGCTTTGGGCATGACGACCCCGCACCTCAGCGCCGAGCCCGGCGATTACGCCACAACCGTCCTCATGCCGGGCGACCCCTTACGAGCCAAGTACGTCGCCGAGCGCTTCCTCGACGATGTGCGGCTGGTCAACGAGGTGCGCAACATGCTCGGATACACCGGCACCTACGAAGGCAAGCCGGTTTCGGTCCAAGGCTCGGGCATGGGAGTGCCGTCGTTCCAGATCTATGCTACCGAGCTCATCCGGTTCTTCGGCGTGAACAAGATCATCCGGGTCGGTTCCTGCGGCGCCCTCCAGGACTCACTTGCCTTGGGTGCCGTCGTCCTCGCCCTCGGCGCC
>JAQCHM010000464.1 GCA_027730885.1 Actinomycetota bacterium
GGCTTCGAGTCGCTGTGGTTCCCGGAGCACTCGCACATTCCCACCAGCCGGGCCACCCCCTGGGGTGGTCGGACAGGGGCACCGCCACTTCCCGACTTCTACTGGAGGAGCCACGACCAGTTCGTGGCCCTCGCCGCGGTGGCGGCAACGACCACCACGCTGAGGATTGGCACCGGCATCACCCTCGTGGCCCAGCGGGATCCGATCTGGCTGGCCAAGGAGGTTGCGTCGCTCGATCATCTGTCCGGGGGACGCTTCCTGTTCGGTATCGGCTACGGCTGGAACAAGGAGGAGCTTGCTCACCACGGGGTCAGGTATGCCGATCGGCGTGACCGAGTACGCGAGAGCATCTTGGCCATGAAAGAGCTGTGGGCCAACGACGAGGCCTCCTTCAGCGGCGAGCACGTGAACTTCGACTCCAGCTGGTCGTGGCCGAAGCCGGTGCAGACCCCGCACCCTCCGATCTACCTCGGCGGAGCCGCCGGACCGAAGACCGCGTCGGACATCGTCGAGTTCTGCGATGGCTGGATGCCGATCGGAGGACGGCACGCGTTGACGGCCGGGTGGGCCGAGATCGAGGAGGCCGCCGCGGCAGCCGGTCGTGACGTCGCGACCATCGACAAGGGCATCTTCGGAGCGCCACTCGAAGCGGCGAAGATCGCTGAACTCGAGGAAGCCGGCGTCACACGCGCCATCTTCGGCCTCCCGCAGGGCCCTCGCGACGACGTGCTCCGAGCCATGGACACGTTGATGCCCTTCGTCGGGGGTGTCTGACCGATAGGCAGTGGTGACCGGCAGGTGTGGTCAGAAGGTAATGGTCTCGGTCCGGTTTCCGCCGCTGGCTGCAAGCTTGGCGCCCCCGGCTTCCAGCCGGTTCTGGATCAGGTCAATCGTGGGGCGGCGAGGGCCGCCGATGGAGCCGACCAGCACGCTGGCGGTGAAACCGACCAGCCCACCGTCGAACTCGACGGGTAGCGAGACCTCGTTGCGGAGTCGCTCGGCGATTTCTGCCAACTGTGCGGGGGTCGAGTCCGAGGCCAGCACCGCCAGAAAGGCCCCATCCTCGAATCGTCCGAGCACGTCCGGTCGCCGTAGGCGGGACTGGACCCGTTCGCCCACTTGCCGGGAGACCCGCTCGATCACACGCGGGCCTCGCTCGTCACCGAGATGCACGAGGTCGTCGATCCAGATCGCGATGATGGCGAGCGAACGAGCGTTGGCCGCGCCGAGACGCTGGTGGAGCTGCTCGAGTACGTGATATCGGTTGGGCAGGCCGGTGACCTGGTCATGGGTCAGCTCGCCGCCGGCCAGCGCGGACATCTGATGTTCGAGTTCCATGATCCGGGCGCCGAGGATGACGATCGAGTCACTCAACCTCCGGCTCGACAGTTCGATCGGGGTGAGCCCGGCAGCCAGCCGGAACCGGTGACGGCTGACCACGTCCTTGGCTTCGTCGAGGAAGCGAGCGAGGCCGAATTGCATCTCCGGGACCGTCAACTCGGGAAGTGGTGCTCCGACGAGGCGGGCGCGCGGAATCCCGAAGACGCCGATCGCGTCCTCGTTCGCGCCGAGAACGACGCCGTCCTGGACGATCAGACACGCGCCTGGCACGTAACGCAGGACATCTGCGATCTTCTCGGTTTCAGTGGCCACAGGTTCTTGCTCTCCTCTTCAGCCCGTCGAGTTCAATCGAGCGCGGTCTCGTGTCCGGCGGGTGCCTCGTCGTTGCCGGTTGCACCGTTTCTATCGGCTGATTTGGCATCGGGCATGAGTCGAACAAAGGTCAGTCCAGTTGCCCGACTGCGTCGAGCAGGGCATTCTCTACAACCTCGGTGAGTGCGGGGTGGATGTAGAACACATCGTTGGCGACATCGGCCGCTCGCTGACCGAACTGCATGGCCTGGATGAGTGGCTGGATGATCGACGAGGCCTGAGGGCCCATGACGTGGGCGCCGAGAATCGTGCCGTCGGTTGTGTCGACCAGAACCTTGGCGAACGACGTGGTGTCTTCGAGGGCCCAGCCATAGGCGGTACCGCCGTAGTCACGACGACCGACCACGAAACCCAGACCCCGATCTCTCGCTTGACGCTCGGTCAAGCCCACCGTCGCCACCTGCGGGTGGCTGAACACCGCGCTGGGGACCGCCCGATAGTCGACCTTCCGAAGATCGTCGGGGTGAGCCAGGTTCCAGAACGCCACCTTCGCCTCGGCATTTGCCAGATGTTTGAGCTGGTAATCGTTCGAGAGGTCCCCGATCGCGTAGACCCCCTGCACCGACGTCTGCTGGGTGTCGTTTACGACCACCCGACCGTCGTCGTGGGTGGCGATACCGGCGGCCGTGACGTCCAGCAGGTCGCTGTTGGGCCGACGGCCGGCCGCCACCAACAGCTCGTCGACCTCGATCTCTCCGTCCGAGGTGTGCAGCACGACTCGGTCACCACGTTGCGCCACCCGCGAGGGCAACGACCCCAGGTGGGCGTGGACCCGCTCGTCGAAGGCCTGGGTGAACCGCTCGCTGACCTCTTCGTCGAACGCGCGCAGCATCCGGTCCGACCGGTTGAAGAGATAGACCTCCGAACCGAGCCCGCTGAAGACGTGCCCCATCTCCGCTGCGATGAAACCGCCTCCGATCACACCCAGGCGCTGCGGGAACTGTTCGAGTCGCATGACCGTGTCGGAGGTCTGATAGCGGACC
>JAQCHM010000465.1 GCA_027730885.1 Actinomycetota bacterium
GGTGATGGTCTCACCCGAGCGCGCTTCTCGCACGTCCTTGATGCCCGCGATCAGATAACCGACGTCGCCCGGGCCCAGCTGATCGACCGGGAGGTTGGCCGGCGTGCGAATGCCGATCTCATCAGAGGGAAACGTGGTGCCCGCCTGCATGAACCGGAGCTTGGCCCCCGAACGCATCACGCCGTTCATGACGCGGAGACTGGACACCACACCCCGGTACGTGTCGAAGTGAGAATCGAAGATCAGCGCCTGAAGCGGGGCATCGGGGTCGCCCGAGGGGGCCGGGATGCGTTCGAGTACGGCGTCGAGGAGCTCAGAAACGCCCTCCCCCGTCTTGGCCGAGATTCGCAGGACGTCTTCGGCCGGGATGGCCAACACGTGCTCGATCTCATCGGCGTAGCGGTCGGGGTCGGCGGCCGGCAGGTCGATCTTGTTGAGGGCGGCGACGACCTCGAGGTTGTTGTCGAGGGCCAAGTACATGTTGGCGAGCGTCTGGGCCTCGATGCCTTGGGCCGCGTCGACCACCAGTACCACGCCCTCGCAGGCAGCGAGCGACCGACTGACCTCGTAGCCGAAGTCGACGTGCCCGGGGGTGTCGATGATGTTGATCTGATGGCCCTTGTAGTTGAGCGTCACGCTCTGGAGCTTGATGGTGATACCCCGCTCACGCTCGATGTCCATCGAGTCGAGGTACTGCGCGCGCATGTCGCGCGCGTCCACCGCTCCGCAGAGCTCGAGCATGCGATCCGCCAAGGTGGACTTGCCGTGGTCGATGTGGGCGATGATGGCGATGTTTCGGATCTTTGCGATGTCGCCCCCGCTGGAGCGACTGGAGTTTGATTGATCGCGAGCCATGTCCGGACTGAATCTACCAGCAACATCTGCGGGCAACAGCGGGCAGCGGTTGGGCCGGGGCGAGCGACCGGCTATCCTCTGGCGGTCCGCGTTCACGCAAGAGGGTTTTCAGTGGCCAACATCAAGAGCCAGATCAAGCGCAACGAGCAGAACGAGAAGCGACGCCTGCGCAATCGCAGCGTGCGCGCCGAGCTGCGCACACGCGTCAAGTCGGCCGAGGCCGCTGCCGGGGGCGAGAACGAGACCGAGACCCTTCGTCTAGCCATCAAGCGCATCGACATGGCTGCGGCCAAGGGCGTGATCCACAAGAACTCGGCCGCTCGCCGCAAGAGCCGCCTCACGGCCCGCATTCGCGCGGCAGGCTCCTCCGAGAGCTGACGCCCCCTACCCGGAGCCTCCGGCGGACGGCACCGGTCACTTGCCCATCCGGGCCAGACGGGCCACCAACACCTCCATCACTGCTTCGGGTTCGACCGCGCTGGCACCACGCAGAGCGAGGTCGGCTTCGGCCAGGAGCAACATGGCCTGACGAATCCGGGCCGAGCCCAGACGCCGAGTCAGGGTCAGCGCCTTCTTGGCCGGGAAGGTCGATCCCTTGATCCCCAACAGCTCCGCGGCGCCTCGTTCGTCGGAAACAGGAGCACCGTCGAGGGCCAATGCCCGCTGGTAGTGAGCGTGCAACGTGGCCAGCACCTGGAGTGGGTGGCGGTCACCTCCGCTCATCATCCGATGGAGGCGGTCGAGCGCGACCGCTATGTCCGCGTTGTCGAGGGCATCGGTCAGTTCCCACGGCGGAACGTCCGCCGCCTCGCCGAGGAAGGGGTCGATGTCGTCCGCCGCGAGAGGCGCACCGGAGCCGAACGTACTGAGCAACGCTTCGACGATGGACCGCAGCCGGCCGACGTCGTCGCCCAGTCGGTCCGCAATCAACGCGCGAGCCGAGGCGTCCAGCCGGACCGCGGCATCGGCCATCTGTTGATCGAGCAACGCTCTGCGGCTCTTGCCCGTGGGGCTGGCATCCACCTCGGTGCCTCCCCGCTTCGCGATCGCATCCTTGAGACTCTTGGGCACCGCGCCGAGCCGGGTGGAGTTGGACCCCTTCTCCCACACGAGCACCAAATCGGTCGAGTCGAGGGGATCCTCGAGCCAGCGAACCAGGGGGGCGACCTGTTCGCCCTTGGTGAACAGCCCGAGGTGGCGTCCGATGACGATGCGCTTCTCGGTGAGGAACGGTGGCGTGTGGGCCGCGTTGACGAGCGGAGCAAGGTCGGGATCAGCGCCTTCTCGCACGTAGTGGTCCTCGCCGACCTCTTCGACCATGAGCGAACGGTCGCCGTCGCCCAGCAGTTGGCGAACTGCATCCTGGACTGCTTGGGACACGAGCGTGATGTCGTCTCCTTTGATCATGACTACCGTGCCCACGCCCCGAACCTACTGGCCGAACGCTCGAAGTCGGCGGCCGTCGTGATCGATGCGCACCACTCCGTCGACCACGGGGATCGTCGCCGGCGAAAGCAGCGCCGTGGCGCCCCGAATGACGTGGTCCGGCGGGGCCAGGGTGAGCCCCGGACGTAGGAGATCCATGGCGTCCAACGCGAACGGTCGAGCGACACGGTCACCTCGCTCCAGTACCAGGATGTCGACCGCGCCGACGTCGGACTCCAGCAACTCCTCGAGGAGCCGACGCTCAGCAGCCGCGCCTTCGTCACCATGGAAGCGGGCGAGGGCGATGCGTTCGCCCAGGTGGCCGAAATGGGGTTGGCCCACACCGTCGTGTGGGGCTCCGACTACCCCCACTACGACTACACCTACCCCTAATCACTGG
>JAQCHM010000466.1 GCA_027730885.1 Actinomycetota bacterium
GCCCAGCCCATCGATCACCCGACCCGCCCCGACGCTGCCGTCGTCGGCCAGCCGCTGACTTTCGGTGACGGGCACGGGGGGCGAGGCGTCCGTCGACGGGCGCCGACGCTCGGAGAGCACACCGAATCCATTCTCGCCGAGCTCGGGATCGGCCCCGCGCTCATTGCCGAGCTCCGCGAACGAAAGGTCGTCTGATGATTCAGTTCGGGCTGAGTGCCCCGTTCCGAGGCCCTCTGGCCAATCCGGCGGATTGCCGGACCCTGGCCCGGGCGGCCGAGGATCTCGGCTTCGACGTCCTCACGGTCGCCGATCACATCGTCGTTCCCCAACAGATCGGGGCCAACTACCCCTACAGCGAGACCGGCGAGTTCGCGTGGACGGCCGATGGCAGCACCGATTGCATGGAGCAGTTCACCCTGCTGGCCTGGCTGGCCGCCGTCACCACGCGCATCCGGCTGCTCACCTCGGTGATCGTCGTCCCGCACCGCAACCCCCTCTTCATGGCGAAGTCGCTGGCGACGACCGACAAGCTTTCGGGGGGACGCGTAACCGTCGGGTGTGGCGCCGGATGGATGCGCGAAGAGTTCGAGGCACTGAACATCGAACCGTTCGACCAGCGGGGAAGGGTCACCGACGAGTACATCAGGGTGATGCTCGCGCTGTGGACCCAGGGGCGAGCTGACTTCGATGGTGAGTTCGTCTCGTTCGAGGGCGTCGCGTGCGACCCCAAACCCGTGCAGTACCCGCATCCGCCGATCTGGATCGGGGGCGAGTCACTCTTGGCGATCCGGCGCGCTGCCTCGCTCGGCAACGGTTGGTACCCGTTCGGGAGCAACCCCAAGTTCCGGATGGACACCGTCGAGACGTACGTCGCCCGACGAGACGTGCTGTTCGCCGAGGCCGAGCGAGCGGGCCGAGACCCCGCCACCATCGATCTCGCTTACAACTGCGCGTTCTACGACGAGGCCGCCAGGACCAAGGCGGACGGAGGCCGACTGAACTTCACGGGCACCGCCGAGCAACGGGCGGAGGACATCCTGGCCTTGGGCGCAGCGGGGGTCTCGACGATGATCCTCAACCTCACCAGTCACGATCTCGACAAGATGCTCGACCGAATGCATCACTTCGCCGAGGACGTCATGCCGCTCGTTCGATCCGCAGGCTGATATCATGAACGAGACGGAGAGGGACCGCGCGCAGCGCTTGTTTACCGATCTACGCCTGTCCTCCGATCGGAACGAGTGACGTGTCGGCCGACAACGAACCACCGACCATCGTGTTCGGCCTCGACCACATCGTGCTCGTGGTTGCCGACGTCGAGGCATCAGTCGACTGGTATCGCGAGCACCTAGGGCTCGTGGCCGAACGGCTCGATCAGTGGCGAGTAGGTGCCGTGCCCTTCGTCTCCCTTCGCGTCGACAGCTCGACGGTTCTCGACTTGGTGCAACGGGACGTAGCGAAGCATGGTGACCCGGGCTCCTCGGCAAAGGAAGATGCGGTCGATCGAGTGAACGTCGATCATGCCGCGTTCGTGACCGATCGAACCGGGTTCGATGCGTTCTGCGCCCGGCACCGCGAGCTCATCGAGATGGGTCCCAAACCCCTCTTCGGTGCTCGAGGTATGGGCGACGGGGTGTATGTGCGAGACCCTGACGGCCACCGCGTCGAGGTTCGAACCTACGAGTGATCCGCATGATCTTCTTGTCAACATGATGACGAACGAGGATCGGTGGACCAATGGCCGTAGGGTGGCCCAAGAGTATACCGCAAGGGTCTGCTCGAATCAGATGAGAAGAGAAGATCAATGCAAGGCACCGTCAAGTTCTTCAACAGCGAAAAGGGCTTCGGCTTCATCTCACGTGACGGAGGGGACGACGTGTTCGTTCATTTCTCCAACATTGCGGGAAGTGGCTACAAGTCTCTGGATGAGGGTCAGGTCGTCGAGTTCGACATCGCTCCTGGTCGCAAGGGTGATGAAGCTCAGAACGTTCGCGTGATCTGAGCCAAAGCCTGTCAGGTTTCTGACAAGCCGACGCCTCCGTTTCGGTGACCTTCGGGTGACCGGACCGGCGGCGTTTGCTGTTTTGAGGCGGTTTGACCCCGCCGCCCTCATGGGTCGAACGGTCCAGGTATTCGTGGTGCCGGTGCGGCACGCTGGGTAGATGCCCTCCAGCAAACTTGTTTCGTTGCCCCGCCGGGCAGCGATGGCTTTATTGTCGGCTGGTCTTTCGGCGACGCTGTCCGGTGTCTTGGCGTTCATGCCTTCGCCGGCGCAGGCAGCGATGGTGACCCCGCCGCCGGACTTCACTCTTACCGCGTGCGTCGAGGTGACCGACTCGATCACGCGGCTGTACTCGGCGTACTTCCTTCGCTGGCCCGAACTCGACGGGTTCAACTTCTGGCTCGGCCAGTACAGCTCGGGGGCCCGCAATCTCGACCTGATGTCCCAGTTCTTCTCTTTCGTCGGCCGAGTTCCTGTCTCTCTATGGCAGCCGGACCAACAGCCAGTTCGTCGAGCTCGTCTATTTCAACTTCCTTGGTCGCGGGCCGGACGCTGCCGGGCTCAGCTACTGGGTCTCGCGTCTCGACACCGGACTGAGCCGGGGCACGATGATGATCTTCTTCTCCGAGTCCCCGGAGTACGTCCAGGCGACCCAGACCGGCCTGCCGTCGGCAG
>JAQCHM010000467.1 GCA_027730885.1 Actinomycetota bacterium
GGGCAGGCGAGCAGGAATTCCTCATGTCGGTTTCGCACGACTTGCGCACGCCGCTCACCGCCATAAGCGGTTACGCCGAGGCCCTCACCGATGGAGCGGTCGACGACCCATCTGCTGCGGGCGCCGTCATTGCCGGCAACGCTCAGCGCCTTTCGCGCCTCGTCGGTGACCTCCTCGACCTGGCACGACTGAACGCTCGCCAGTTCCGCCTCGAACCGCGGCTGGTCAACGCGGCCGATATCGCAAGGAACGTCGTCGATGACCACCTCCCGCGGGCGCAGTCCTACGGTGTCGGGCTCGTTGCCGACGGCGTCGACACCGCTGCCGTCATCGCCGACCCCGACCGCCTGGCCCAGGTGGTGGGCAATCTGATCGACAATGCGCTGAAGTTCGCCGCATCGGCCGTCGAGGTAAGGGTTGGAGTTGGGGCCGGCTCGATCGGCAACGCGGCGGGAAACGCCGCGCGGAACGCCGTAGCCGAGGTCACGATCAGCGTCACCGACGACGGCCCCGGCATCCCGGCGTCCGACCTGCCGTTCGTGTTCGAGCGGCTCTATGTCACCCGGCTCCGCCCGACCCGAGCCGAGAACTCCTCCGGTCTGGGTCTGGCGATCGTGCGGGAACTCGTCTCGGCCATCGGGGGTCGAATCGAGGTTCGCAGCCAGGTGGGCGAAGCGAGCGGCACGAGGATGACGGTGCACCTTCCCGGTGCCCAACGGCCCGAACCCAACCAGGCTTGACCGATTGCTCGCTAGAGCGGAAACGAGTGCAGCTGTCCCTCGGCCATGCTTCCCGAGGCGAGCGCCACCCGAACGGCGACGCCCGGGTCGGTACCTCGCTTGATGTACGCCATGGCGATGACGCCACTCGAAGTGGCCACTGAGCTGGTGATCACGCCGACCGCGCCGTCAGGACCGACGACCTCGGCCCCTGGCAGCGGCGCTTCCGAACCGTGCAGCCTGATACCCAACAGCTTGCGAGGCGTGTTGTTACCTCGGCTGTCGACCCTCGCCACCAATTCTTGACCGACGTAGCACCCCTTGGTGAAGCTGACCGACGCGTCGACGACGCCTGCTTCGGCCGGAATCGTGTGCTCGTCGAGTTCGGCGCCCATCGCCGGCTGACCGGTACGGATGCGCAGCGCCAGCAGCGCCGCAGGATCGCCGAACGGGACGGCAGGATCGTGACTCGGGTCGAGCACGTCGAACCCGTCGATGCCGGGCCACGCCGCCGGGAGAACCCGATCGTGCGGTTGCGAATCGTCGGGTCCGACGCCACCGAGACCGACCGGGGTTGCGGCGGGGCCTCGCACCGCAATCGACCGAGCGGTGCGAAGAGTGAGATCGGCTTTGGTTCGCAACTTGAATCGCCGGAGTCGGGTCAGGACGGCGTCGCCGAACCCGGCATCGAGATCGAGGAGGAAGCTGTGCTCCGAGGTCCTGGTCACGCGGAACCATGCGTCGACCTTGCCCTGGGGAGCCAGCACGAAAGACCACGCGGACGCACCCACGTCGAGCCCCAGCACGTCCTGGGAGATCTGTCCCTGCAGGTAGGTGCCGGCGTCGGGGCCGTCGACCTCGATGACGTCCCGGTTCCCTTCGAAGGCGACCACGCCGCCGACAAGCGCCGCCTCGGTCGCCTCGAGATCAAGAACGGTGTTCATGGGCACTCCCCTTTCGCCTTGACGCGGGTCGCCGTCATCGCCCGAGCGGGGATGACCGCTGCCAGCAGCGCTCTGGCCTTGTTGCGACATTCGAGCTCTTCGAGTTCGGGAACGCTGTCGGCCACCACGCCGGCACCGGCCTGGATCGACGCCCGCTCGGGACCGCAGAACATGGTGCGGATGGTGATGGCCGAGTCGAGGTTGCCGGAGAAGTCGATGTAGCCGACCAGACCGGCGTACGGACCGCGTTTGACCGGCTCGAGCTGGTCGATGATCTCCATTGCCCGGACCTTTGGCGCACCCGACACGGTGCCCGCAGGCACGGTCGCCCGGAGCACGTCGATGACCGACTGGTCGGCGCGAAGATCTCCCTCGACCTGGCTGGTGAGGTGCATCACATGGCTGTAGCGCTCGAGCGTCATCATCTCGGCGACCTCGAGCGATCCGTACTCGACGACTCGGCCGAGGTCGTTGCGAGCCAAGTCGACCAACATGACGTGCTCGGCCCGCTCCTTGGGATCCTCGGAGAGCTCGGCCGCCATGCGTCGGTCTTCTTCGATCGTGCGCCCCCGCCGTCGAGTACCGGCGATGGGCCGGGAGATCACCCGCCGGTCGCGAACCTGGACCAACGGTTCGGGTGAACAACCGACGATGGTCAGACCTGGAGTGCGCAAAAGGTACATGTACGGACTGGGATTGATCTGGCGAAGTACCCGGTATACGTCCACCGGATCGGCGTCGAGGTCGAAGTCGAAGCGCTGGGACAGCACGACCTGGAAGATGTCGCCGGCCCGGATGTACTCCTTGGCCACCTCGACCGCTTGTTCATAGAGGCCGCCGGGAAGCGACGACGTCACCGGCGGAAGCTCGGCATCCTTGCCGGGCGGGACCAGGAGTGGCTCATCCAAGGGTTTGGCGCCGTCGAGCGCCAGTTCGTTGAGCCGGTTGACAGCGTCGTCGTAGGCCGCGTCGATGGCGTCGTCGTCTGCGCCGACG
>JAQCHM010000026.1 GCA_027730885.1 Actinomycetota bacterium
GAGCCAGTCCCATCCGACCTGGCCGAACGCGGCCGCATCGGCGACCTGTTCGACGCCCTCGAAGCCGGCGCAACCGCGGAGGTGGCTGGACAGGGCGGCAGGGTCGAGCGTGCGACTGATGATGCCCGACAGGAGGTGCCCGTCGAGGAATGCCCAGGTGAGGCCGTCAGGAAAGCTGATCCCTGTCGGAGCGAAGCGATGGCCGCCGGTGTGACTGGCCCGCCAGAGTCGAACGTTGTCCGGCAGTCGATCGGCCAGCTCGAGGAAGAGCAGCGAGCCTGCCTGTCCACAGCAACGATCTCGGCTTCCGTGGGTGCAAATGAGTACGTCCAACGTCGATTCGGTCGGGTGGCGGGGATCGACCTCGATCGGGGTGAAGCCTGCCAGGTCGCCGGAGTAGGCGTCGGCCAGGCCTTTCGCCAGTCGATCGGTACCGAAGGTAGCTTCGAACCCGGCGAATCGGGTGAAAGGCTGGCCCGGCATCTTCCGGTAGACCAGGATCTTTCGGACGGCTTCCTCGTCCCCGTTGGGTGTCTCTGAGCCACCTCGGATACCGAGGATCCGGGTCACGTCGTGCGTGGGGCCGGTGGCGATGACCTCGGCCACCATCGGGTGGTCTTCGATGCTTGCCGGCCACGGGGTTGGAAGTTCGACGAGGATGAACCGATCGGCAGAGGTGGCCGAACCGCCGGGAAGCTCTCCCAAGCTCCGGCTCTGGACCGAACAGCGCAGGTCGGTCACCACCGGGCTGCTCACCGCAGCTTCTCGACGGGCACGATCTGCGACCGCAGCGACTCCATCCACAGGCGGGCTTCCTCCCATGCTTCGCTCGCCTCTTCTCGCACTTGGTGCGAGCCGTCTCCGGCGGCCGGGTAGCTACCGAGGAACTTGACGTCGGCGTGCTTGGCGTGCACGTTTCGCAAGCAGTTGGCCACGACGTCGTCGGCGATGTGCCCGTACAGGTCGATGATGAAGCAGTAATTGCCGAGTCGGGTTCGGGCGGGGCGGGAGGTGAGCTTGGACAGGTTGATGTTGCGAGCCGAGAACTCGTGGAGAATGGCGACCAGCGAGCCCGGCCGGTCCTCGCGTGCGGTCACCATCACCGTGGTCTTGTCGTGGCCGGTCTGTCGGGGAACGCCTGCCGGAGCCACGACGAGAAAGCGAGTTTGGTTGTCGGGGATGTCGGCGACGTCGGCGGCGACGATCTCGAGTCCGTAGGTCTCGCCTGCGATGGCCGGTCCGAGGGCGGCAACGCCTGGCCGTTCGGCGGCGTCGCTGGCGGCCTCGGCGGTCGAGTTGGCCGGTCGCACATCGACGTCGGGGAGCTTGGCGGTGAGGAAGCTGCGACACTGGGCATTGGCCACGGGGTGCGAGCTGACCGTGACGATGTCCTCCAAACGGGTGCCCGGTCGTGCCATCAGGTGCATCTCGATGTCGAGGACGACCTCCCGTTGGATGAGCAGGTTGGTGTCGAACGCCAACGTGTCGAGGGTGACGTTGACCGTACCTTCGATGGCGTTCTCGATGGCCACGAACCCGAGATCCATCTGACCGTCGCGCGTGGCGCTGAGCACATCGACGAACGTCCGCATCGGGATGAGCGTCTGGTTGGCGAGGTCGGGCTGAGTGCGCAACGCCTGCTCGGTGAACGTTCCTGCCGGCCCCAGATAGCCGATGCGAAGGGGTTCAGTTGCGGCGTGTTCGGCGACGGGTTTCGATGTACTCACCGCCCCAAGCCTAGAGTTGGGGCATGGATGACCGGTTCTATTTCCGCCAGCTGCTCTCCGGGCGAGATTTCGGGGTCAACGATCAGATTGCCCGCCAGATGGTCAATTTCTGCTACCTGATCGGGGACCGGTCGACCGGCGAGACGGTAGTGGTCGACCCGGCGTACGACTCCAACGCCATTCTCGATATCGTCGAAGCCGACGGGATGACGCTCACCGGCGTGCTCGCCACCCACTATCACGCCGATCACGTGGGTGGGAACATGATGGGATATCAGCTCAACGGCGTCGCCGATCTGTTGGAGCGGGTCAGCGTGCCGGTGCATGTGCAGGCGCCGGAGGCAGAGTTCGTGACCAAGGTGACCGGCGTCGGCAAGGACCATCTCGTCTCGCACTCCTCGGGCGACCTCGTCTCGGTCGGGGCATTCGACATCGAGCTCATCCATACTCCTGGCCACACACCGGGGAGCCAGTGCTTTCTCGTGCATGACCACTTGGTCTCGGGCGACACGCTCTTCCTCGACGGCTGTGGCCGTACCGACCTTCCCGGCGGGAACCCCGAAGAGCTGTACCGGTCGCTGACCGAGCGGTTGGCCAAGGTGCCCGACGAGGCGGTGCTCTACCCCGGGCACCTCTACTCCCCCGAGCCCCACAAGCAGATGGGAGCCACTCGGCAGGAGAACATCGTCTACCGCCCGAGGTCCCTCGAACAGTTCCTCATGATGTTCGGCATGTAGTTCATTCGTCGGGTGGTCGGGCCGATGGAACACCGTCGAAACCCGAGGAGGAATGGTGACGGAAGTCGCTGCCGGTGAAGAAACCCTGCAAAGCCTCCGCGCTCAGCTCGCGGAGTACGAGCAGATCTTTCGGACCGCTGCCCCGCGTTTGGCCGCGTTCAAGCGGCTGGAAGAGGTGGCGCGCGATCAGAAGAGCACGCCGGCCGCGATTGCGGCGCAGGCTGCGATCGTCCTGCTCAGGGACGAGTCGCGATCCAAAGAGGTGGAACTCAGGCACCTCGAAGCTGAATGCCGAAACCTGAAGAGCGATATCGCAGTGCTGTTGGAGAACAAGAACCAAATCGCCCAGGAGGTCGACGGCCTTCGGATCAAGTACGGGAATGTCCAGGCCGAAGTGGTCGAGCTCTTGAACGAGCTGGAGGTGCTCCGCGACGACGCGGTCCACATGATGGCCGAACGCCGTCGGCTCGAGCAGGAAGTCCACGCCCTCCGTCGTCGGGCCGACGACGTGACGATCTCCGACGATGCCCCCCGATCAGGTCGAAGCGTCACCTCCGTCGTCAGAACTCACCACTGAATTCGACTTCGAGGACGACGACGAGAACCGTCGTTTCGATCGGTTCTTCCACGCCGACGTCGAGCACGACAAGGCGCGCGACTGGATTCTCGAGTTAGGGCCCGCCGCGGGATTGTTTGAGCGTTCAGGTTGGGGTGAGATCGTAGTTCCATTCGCCGTGCCAGTGGTGTGGTCGGGGTGGGAGCGCGTTGAAGTCGGTGTTGCTGATCTTCTCGCCTTTGGGGTACCAGGTCGGGTCGTAGGCGGCTTGGACGGTGAGTCCGGTCTGGGTGGTCGTGGCGGAGATGAGTTCGATGATGGTGCGGATGTCGGCGAGTGGTTTGCCTCGCCAGTTCATCGAGATGAACGAGAACAGTTTGTGTTCGATCTTGTTCCACTTCGACGTGCCGGGCGGGTAGTGGCAGACGGTGATGGTGAGGCCAGTCTCCGCCGCGAGGGCGGCGAGGTGGGCCTTCCAGGCCCGGACCCGGTAGCCGTTGGAGCCGCCGGCATCGGCGGTGATCATCAGCCGGGTGGCGTCGGGGAACCGGTCCCGGCCCAGCGTGTTCCACCACCGCCGGATCGACTCGACCGCGAACTCGGCGGTGTCTGCGACATCACCAACCGACACCCAGCCAGCGTTGTTGGCGATGTCGTAGACCCCGTACGGGATGGCTTTCGCGAACTCGCCCAGGGCCCGGTCGGCGAAGTCGTGAACGTTGACCCGTTCCGGTTCCCCAGCGGGCTGCCATTCCCGGCCGCCGTTCGCGTATTCGCCGATCAGCTCCTTCTTCTTGGTGTCCACACTGATCACCGGCTCACCCGCCCCCAGACGCTCGGCCGCTAAAGCGTTGATCCAGTTGAACTGGCCGTCACGATCAGGGTGGGCGCTGCCCTCGTTCTGTTTGGCCGGCGCCTGCAACGAGTAACCCATGTCGTGCAGCGTCCGCCGGACCAGCTCAGCCGACGCCTGGAACCCCTGCGCCGACAGCTCGCGGGCGAGTTCGTAGGTCGACTTCAACGTCCACCGCAACGGCGACATCGGGTTGCCCCGCGTGTCTGGATGCACCAACTCATCCAACGCAGCCAACAACCCGGGCTGCTTGTCGATCGCCTTCTTGTCCCCAGCCCCCGGCGCCCGAAGCCGGTCCGACGGCTCCACCCCGGCCTCGACCTCCGCCTGGCCCTTGATCACCGTGTTACGCGACAACCCCGACGCCGCCGCCACCCGAGACTTGCCGCCGTGACCCAACGACCGCGCCACCGCCCCAGCCACCAACCGACGCTGCACCTCGTTCAGATGCGGCATCACCGACCCGAACAGGGCCCCCAACTCCACATCAGACGCTTCCACCCCCACAGACTACACCGCGCGAACAATCCTGTGGTGGACCCTAACTCACGCCCGGCGTGGAAGGGTGCGAACCGTGGTGATGAACGAGAGGATGACGGTTCAGAGGGTGATATCGCGCTGCCAGTACTCGTCACCCGGCGCTGCGATTTCGGCTCGGGTCTGTTCGTCCCACAGGGCATTGCCGCTGTACGCGCCGCGGTAGGTGTAGGGCGTCTCGTCGGGGTAGAACTGGCGCCGGGCGTCGATCGCGAGGGGGATCATGCGGGTCCGCTGCAGCACGTAGTCCTCGCTGTAGGTGATCTCCTTGATGTTGCCGCCACCGGGCGACTTGAAAGCGTGGACGTTGTTGGTCGACACCCCGACCGCCGAGCTTCGTTTGTGATAGCCGAGGACCATGGTCACCCGCCGCTCAGGTGAGTGATTTCGGTACGAGCCGCGCAGGGAGCTGCGGTCGACCATGGCGCAGTCGCCCGGGCCCATCAGCACCGGGACAGCCTCGGGCACGACCTCGGTGGCTTTCGGGAACGAGCCCCCGTCTGCCAGCAGCCAACGGCGTTGGCTGCCGGGCAGGACCCACAGGCAGTTCTGGGGCGTGCAGTGGCTCCACGAGACGTTCGGGTTGAACCCGTGGGTCTCGCCGGTTCCGTCCAGCTGCGCGAGGCTCTCGCCGTCTGCGCTCCAGTGCGTGCGTCCGTCCTGATGCCACGGCGTCGGCGGCCCCTCGCCCGCACCCTTGTGGAAGACGCTCTCGTGGAACGGGACGAAGTCGGGTCCGTTCACCCCTTCGACCATTCGACCATTCGACCATTCGACCATTCGACCATTCGACCATTCGAAGGATGTCGGGGTGGGCGTACACCCGCAACGCCGAGTCCATCATCATCAACGGATGCGAGACCAGCCCCACGACAGGCTGCTCCCCTTCCGGATGTGCCGACGAACCGAACAGCTTCGCCGTGGACATCGAGTAGTAGCCGGCGAAAACCACCGGGCGGCCGTGGCGGTCGAGGACGCCATCCTCCTCGACCGGTGCGTTGTCGAGGACCTGGTCGAACTCCGCTTCCAACAGGGCAACTTCGTCGGGGGCCAGGACACCGGTGGACACGTAGAACCCGTTCCGGCGGTACGAGTCGACGATGTCGGCCGCGAGACGACCCTCGACATCCCATCGCATCGGGCCCCGGTTGTCCATCGCCAACGCACGCCGGCGACCATCCTCGCAGAACTCGTTCCACTCCTCGGGCGAGAAGTCGGCCTGCCTGCGCACGGGGCTCTTCAGCTGTGTGTCCATTGGTTGACGTCCTCGATCCTGTGTCGTCCCCCTATTCTGCCCCGTCTGCTACCGCCTGGCCGCAATCGGTCCGGTTGCTCGATCCCGGCCAACTTGCGTCCGATCCGGCTGCGCTGCATGGTTCGGGACATGGCCGCCGAAACCTCCCACGCCCAGAACCCGGACACTCTCGACACCCGTCGGCTCGACGAGCACCACGAACGAATTCTCGGCAAGCTCCCGATCGAGCTCCTCGACTTCAGCGACCTCGAACGATCTCGAGCGATGTTCGACGCACTCCCGCGCCTCGAACCCGATCCGACGGTCGCCATCGAGGAGTTCCTCGTTCCCGGCCACGACGGCGATCCAGCCGTCGCGATTCGCGTCTACCGACCACAGAACGTCGGACCGAACCCTGGGGCGCTCTACTGGATACATGGCGGAGGTATGGTGCTCGGCTCGGCCGAGCGGGACGACGCGACCTGCGCCCAGCGGGCCATCAACCATCAAGCCATCGTGGCATCGGTCGACTACCGTCTCGCCCCCGAACACCCATATCCCGCCCCGATCCACGACTGCTTCGCCGGCCTGGTCTGGTTCGCCTCCAAGGCCGAAGAATTCGGGTTCGACCCGGCTCGCCTGGCCATCGGTGGCGCGTCGGCCGGCGGCGGCCTGGCCGCAGGTACCGCGTTGTTCGCACGGGATCACGGTGGCCCGGCACTGTGCTTCCAACTTCTCGTGTATCCGATGCTTGACCATCGCAACGTCACGCTGAGCAGTCACGCCATTCTCGATCGAAGGGTGTGGCACCGCGACGCGAACTTGTTCGGATGGAACGCCTATGTCGGAGCCGCCGCTGGCTCGACCGAGCCGGGAGCGGTGCCGATCTACGCGTCGCCGTCAATGGCCGACGATCTCTCGGGTCTGCCACCGACCTACATCAACATCGGCGACCTCGACATGTTCCTCGACGAGGACGTGGCCTACGCCCTCGCTCTCGGTCGGGCCGGTGTTCCGTGCGAGCTGCACGTCTACCCGGGGGCGTTCCACGGCGCGGCGAACTTCGTGGCCCGTTCACCCTTGAGTCAGCGGTGGAGCGCGGACGAGACGGCCGCCCTCGAGCGCGCCCTCAATCCGTGATCCCCCACGGTGCGTCCCCCGCCGAACTCTCCCCCATCACGCGTAATTTGACCCGTTAGGGTTTCTGCCAAGGCACTCGAAAGGAACCACCATGCTCCGAATGAATCTCACCGACGCTTCAGCCATCGTCACCGGAGGCGCCTCCGGAATCGGCGAGGCTTCCGCCCGCCAGTTGGCTGCACTCGGCGCCAAGGTCGTCATCGCCGACCTGAACGAGGACCTCGGCCGGAAGGTCGCCTCCGAAATCGGCGGCATGTTCGTCAAGTGCGACGTTTCGAGCGAGGAGGACGGAGCGGCCGCGGTGCTGGCCGCCGGCGAGATGGGCCCGCTCCGAGCACTGGTGAACTCAGCCGGCCTCGGCCGGGCGGGCCGCACCGTCGACCGCAACAACGATCCGATGCCCCAGGCCGATTTCGACTTCGTGATCCGCATCAACTTGCTGGGCTCGTTCAACATGCTCCGCCAGTCGGCGGCCGCAATGGCCAAGACCGACCCGCTGGACGAGGACGGCCAGCGAGGCGCCATCGTCAACATGGCGTCGGTCGCTGCGTTCGACGGACAGATCGGACAGGCCGCCTACTCGGCTTCCAAGGGCGGCGTCGTCGGTATGACCCTGCCGATCGCTCGTGATCTCTCAGCCGTCGGCATCCGCGTCAACACCATCGCCCCCGGCCTCATCGACACCCCCATCTACGGACAGGGCGAACAGGCCGACAAGTTCAAGGCCCACCTCGGCCAGTCGGTGCTCTTCCCCAAGCGCCTCGGCTACGGCGAAGAACTCGCCTTCATGGTGATCGAGCTCATCACCAACCCATACATGAACGGTGAGGTCGTCCGGGTCGACGGCGGCATCCGCCTCCCGCCCCGCTGACCTCGAGCCAGCGCCCAGAACCGGCCGAACCGCGTGCACTCCCCACCGCTCAGCGGTGTGGAACTGCACGCGGTTAGCTTTCGTGGGCGAACACATCGGTGACGGTCATGGTTGTCACTATGGCCCTGGCCTGTGACAGGCTGAGCGAAAGAGGAGGAGTGCCATGTCAGACAGCACGACACCAACCTTGGCGACTGATCTTGACCCCTGTTGTCGTCCGCCAGTTGCAAGGGGCCGGGGTTGCGCCAGTTGCTTGGGGCCACTTGTGAGGGTGGTTGGTCGGTGTGGTGATCATGGCCGGTGGGGTGTTCGGGGTCAAGGAATCGGGTTGGAAGGTGATGCTCGGTCAGGGGTGTTGACGGTGGGTTTCTGTCGGTCTCGGTAGCTTTCTCCTTCGAGGACGAGTTCGTAGGCGGCTGAGGTGTAGCGGTCGATGGCTGATTGGGCGAGGAGCTGGTCGGCCATGAGTGCGAGCCATTCGGGCGGGTCCCGGTTCGAGGTGATCGTCGTGGACGCTTTGCGGTGTCGTTCGACCACGAGTTCGAAGAACTCTACGGCGGGGTCCTCGACCGCCACGCCAACCTCCGCATCGCCCTCTCTCACGGCTGTGGCACCTTCGGTTGGGCCCACCCTCGCCTCCGCTACGTGGCCGGCAGGGACGAGGCGACGAAGCGTCATCTCGACGACCTCGTCCGCAGTCTCTGGGTCGACGCGCTCGTCTTCGACCCCGCTCTCCTCCCGGTGCTCGCTGAGCGTTTCGGCGCGGATCATGTGCTCTACGGCACGGATCACCCGTTCCTCCCCGAGGGATTCGACGGCCCTCGACAGGTCCTCGAGGCCGGAATCGCCGCCGGCCATCTCGACCACCGCTGTCTCGGCGACAACGCCCTCGCCTTCCTCGCCCGCTGACCCGACCCCAACTCCAACCAAAACCCCAACCCCACGCCCAACCCACTCGAACTGCAGTACACCGCCTGGCAAAACGAAGGTCTGTGTACTGCAGTTCGGAGGGTGGGGGCACGGGGAGCGTGCGGTGAGGGCGCGATAGGGTCTTTCGATGACCGACGAGCTGCTGTACGAGGTTCGGGATCGAGTGGGCGTGATCACGTTCAACCGACCCGAGCGCATGAACACCATCACCATCCCGATGCTGGACGCGCTGTCCAAGCGGCTGCTGCAGGCCGATGCCGATCCCGACGTCCGGGTCATCGTGATCACCGGCGCAGGCCGGGCCTGGTGCGCAGGCCTCGACATCGGCGCCGCGGTTTCGGGCGAAGGGATCGGCGGCGAGGGCTCCAACAGCAGCGGCAACGGCGAGTTCAACCTACGGGAAGCCCCGCCGGTCGTGCTCCACAAGCTCGACACGCCGACGATCGCCTCGATGAACGGGGCCGCAGCCGGTTACGGCCTCGACCTGGCCCTCGGCTGCGACATCCGGATCGCAGCGTCCGGGGCCAAGTTGTCCGCGGCCTACACCGCCCGCGGTCTGGTTCCCGAGAGCGGCGGCACCTGGCTGCTCCCCCGCATTCTCGGTTGGTCGAAGGCGGCCGAGCTGCTGTTCACCGCACGCACCCTCAGCGCGGCCGAATCGCTCGAGTTGGGCCTGGTGAGCCAGGTGGTCGAGGCCGACGAGCTCGAAGCGGCCACCATGGCGCTCGCCCGAGAGATCGCAGCCAACGCCCCGTTGGCCATCCGGGCCGCCAAACGGATGATGCGCCACGCCATGTCGGAGAACCTCGAGGACCACGTCCAACGTCAGTATCTGGCGCTGCTCCCGCTGTTCAAGACCAAGGACTTCCGCGAGGGCCTGATGGCTTTCCTGGAAAAGCGAGACGCCGACTTCCAGGGCCGCTGACCGCCTCCACGCCGTCCATCGGGAGTGGGTCGGTGCCGCAAACGGCACCCGCACACTCCCGCTGCGGGGTCAGGAGCCGAAGAGGGCCACCATCGAGGCAGCGCACCCGGCACCGTCTTCCATCGGTCCGAAGTGGCTCAGTCCGGGGAAATCCTGGAGGCGGCCGTTCGGCAGCGCGTCGGCGATGGGTTCGGCGACCGCGGCCGGAATAGCGTGAGCGTCGGCCGTGGCCTGGCCTCGACCGATCACGGCCGGACACGTGACGACGGCGAATGTCGAGAAGTCGATCGGCTTGCCCGAGCCGAACACCCGGGCCTCGTCTTGGCCCTCACACGTCAGACGGACACCGCCACCGGGAAGCTCGCGCATCCCCAACTCGACATAGCCCCGCAACGCTTCGGGATCTGCGGTGTTGAACGGCGGTTTGGCCGCGAAGTTGGCCAGCGCGGCGTCGACCGAGTCGAACTCCATTCGGCGACGTCGGGACGCCTCGATCAGGAAGCTCGGCGGCTCGAGCGACGGCATCGAGTCGGGCTGCACCACTGGCTCGAACAACCACAACGCCCGGAAGAGCTCGGGCCAACGCAGCGCGGCCTGGAGACCCGAGGCGCCACCGAGCGAGTGCGCGGCATAGAACAGCGGCCGGCCGCCGAGCGCGTCGATAGCGGCGCGGACGTCCTCGGCAAAGCGGTGCCGGTCGATGTCGTAGTCGGGGCGGGTGGGACGGTTGGCACCGTGGCCCCGCAGGTCCACCCCGTAACAGTGGAAGTGCGGCAGCAGATGGGGCAGCGCGGCCCGCCACGTACCCGCGTTCAGCCCGTTGCCGTGACTCAGCAACAGATCGGGGCCTTGTCCACCGAAGTCGTGGAGCGCGGCGTGCTCACCGTCGGCACTGATGAGCACCGTTGTTGACAGAGGGCAGGGAGGGGTGAGAATCGAAAGCACCGCCGAGACGATGTCAGACGATACGGGCGTCGCGCAACGCCGCGATCTCGTCGGCCGAGTAACCCAACTCGGTGAGAACCTCTTCGGTGTGCTCGCCTAACAGCGGAGCCCGGCGACGAATGTGGCCAGGGGAGGCGCTCATCGAGACGGGGAAGTCGACGACCTTGGCCGGCTTGGCCAGCGTCGGATACTCGACATCGGCCAGGATGCCGATGGCGTTGATGTGTTCATCGTCCAACGCTTGCTGCGGCGAGTAGACCGGGCCGCCAGGGACCTTGGCCACCTCCATGGCGTCGAGGACCTCAGCGGAGGTGCGGGTCGACGACCATGCGGACATGATGGCCGAAAGAGCTTCGCCGTTGTCGCCACGAGCGATGTCATCCTTGAACCGCTCGTCATGGAAGAGCTCGGGCCGGCCGACCATCTCGCACCAGCGTTCGAACTGGTACGAACCGATGACCATGCACATGACCCATCCGTCCGTGGTGGCGTAGACGTCAGAGGGACCCGCTGTCTGCGAGCGGTTGGCGCTGGCGACCCGGTCGAGATGCAACGCGTCCTGTTCGAGCAGGTGGGCGTTGGAGATGGTCAGCGCCGTCTTGAGCAGGGCCCCTTCGATCACCTGGCCTTCGCCCGTCAGGTCCCGATGCCGGAGTGCAGCCATCGTGGCGAACGCACTGAACGCTGCCGTTCCGAAGTCGACGTAAGCGACGCTGGCCCGCATCGGCTCATCGGGGTGACCGCTGACATGCAGGTTGCCCGACATCGATTGTGCGAGGCCGTCGAAGCCGACCTTGGAGCTGATGGGTCCGCCGCTGCCGAAGGCGTTGGCCGTCGTCAGGATGATGTCGGGCTTGATCGCCTTGAGCGATTCGTAGTCGAGGCCCATGCCCTGCAGGGTCTGCGGCGGGAGGTTGGCGACCACGATGTCGGCAGTGCGAACGAGCCGCTCGACCACCTCGCGCCCTTCGGGCTTCAGCAGATTCAGCGTGAGGCTGCGCTTGTTCCGCCCCACCTGGAGGAACATGGCGCCCACGCCGTCGTCGGTGACCGGCGTGACGAAACGGTCCTCGCCGCCGTCCACCCGCTCGACTCGGATGACGTCAGCGCCGAGATCCCCCAATAGCGTCGCACAGAACGGACCGGCAATGTACCGACCGAAGTCCACGACGCGAATACCTTCCAACACTCCAGCCATGAGTCACGTCCTTTCGAGGTCCCTGGAGCTATCTAAACACCGCACGCCTCGTTCACGCCAGACAGCGTGTCAGGCCAGACAGCGCGGAAGGGCGCCCCCGTTGAAGTGGATCATGTCGCCGATCGCCGCCTCGATGGTGAACTCGTCGTTGCGGCCGGCCTCGCGGTAGGCGACGTGCAGATTGCCGACGAGACGCTCGGTGTCGGTCCACGCGGCGAACCGACCGAGGTCGGTGACCCGTGCCTGTTCGAGTGGCGTTCGGCCGGCCGTGATCCCGAGCGCCGCCTGTTCCTGCACCAGTGACAGATACTGCCGCTGATCATCCAAGGCCGACTTGATGGCCGAGCCCCTGGCGACCGGACCGTGACCCGGGACCATCACCTGTGCGCCGTAGGCCTCGAGTGCATCCATGGCCTCGATCGTGCCGACAATCGATCCGAACAGGGCGAAGGGCGTCCCCCCATGGAACACGAGGTCCCCGGCGAAGAGCACCCGACGCTCCTCGATCCAGGCGAGGACGTCGCCGGTGGTGTGGGCAACATGGCCGAGATCGCTGAGCTCGACCTTCAGATCTCCCGCGTACAGATCGAGGGAGCCGTCGAACACCATCGTCGGTGCTCTGAACTGGAGCGCTCCCCACTCGACACCGGGAAAGGCTGCGGAGTAGTCGACGATTCTGCCCGCATCCATCATGACCTCACGGCAACGACGATGGCCGACGATCGTCGCCCCCTCGAACAGGTAGTTGCCGTGTGTGTGGTCACCATGGTGGTGAGTGTTGACGACCGTGGTGACCGGCTTGTCGGTCACGGACCGGATGGCTTCGATGAACGCCGTCGTCCGCGACTCGGTCGACGTGGTGTCGATGACGACGACCTGATCCGGGCCGACGATGAAGCCGCAGTTGTTGATGAACCAGGTGCCGTCAGGTTGGACGTAGGAGTAGATCCCGTCGCTGACCCGTTCGAGAACCGGTGGGGGCAGAACGGCAGACGACGGCGGGTGATCGTGCGGGGCAGACATGACCAGAGGCTAGATCGTCCTGCCGCAAGTACGACAGAGGCGAATCTCGGCCGGCGCCTGAGGCTCGAACCCGCGACCCGAGATCAGCCGGCTTCCTCCCGGCAGACCAACGCTGCCGCAACGATGTCGGCGTGGGTGCCCGCCGGCTCCATTCGGTCGGTGTAGCTGGTGTTGTCAAGGGTGGGCTCGGCCTCGGCCGCACAGGCGCGGATGACCTCGGCTTCGAAGGCTGCGTCCGCAGCATCGAGAATGGCCGTGGTAGACCGGCGTCGCATCGTTTCGACGTGGGTCTCAAGGTTCGCAACTTGGGCCTCGAGGGCCGCGGTTTCGCCGCCCGCAGCGACCGCGGCCGATGCCTCGTCTCGTTCGGCGACCACGGCAGCCAACTCCGTCCATGCCGAACGCCGGGCTGGTGTCGGCCAGCACCAGGCGCTCGAACCGACCGGGGTGAGCGATCGCGGCGTGTAGCGCGTGCATCCCGCCGAGCGACAGGCCCACCAGATGGGCCTTCGGGAGCTCGAGCCGATCGAGCAGACCGACCAGCCGGTCGGCGATCGCGGGGAATGTCAGGGGCTCGATCGGGGCGGAACGTCCGTACCCCGGCATGTCCCAGGCGATGCACCGAAAACGGTCGGCAAGTCCCGCGAGCTGCGGACCCCACGCTCCCCTTCCGCCCCCGAGACCGTGGAGAAAAACGATCGCCGGCCCCTCGCCATCCTCTCGCCACGCGATCGGAGACTCGAGATGATCGGTCGCCACCGTGGCTAGTGCTGGCGCTTGACCAGCACACCATCCTCGTAGAGCCGGCCGATCCGGTCGGTGTCATAGCCGAGGAAGTCGGCCAGAACCGCGTCGTTGTCCTCGCCGAGCGCGTGGGTCACCAGGTCAAGCTCGGGTGGAGCGTCGGAGAACTTGATGGGGAATCCGGGCACGGTGATCTCGCCGATCAGGGGATCGGGAACCTGGCGCACGGCCCGACGCTCGACGAAGAACGGGTGATTGACCGCGTCCGTCGGGTCGAGCACTGCCGCTGACGGCACCCGGAACTGGTCAAGGCGCTCGAGGACCTCGGCATCGGTGGCGAAGCTCTGCATCCATTCCTCGATCTCGGCGGTCATGGCCGCTCGATTTTCGAGCCGGGCCATGGCCTCACCGAAACGCGGGTCGTCAGCAAAGTCAGGCCGATCCATCGCCGCCCAGAGATAGCCGATCTGGTTCTGCGTGCAGAGGATGGCGATGTACCCCTGCGGTGCCTTGAACGCCCCGGCCGGCGACAGGGCGGCGTAGTGGGCGCCGTGGCGTTCGGCCTTGTACTCAGGATCCATCGACCCACTGTGGACCGCAAGCTCCTGCATGTGGAACAGGGCCTCGACCATCGAGATGTCGATGTGACAGCCCACACCGGTCCTCTCCCGGCGGTACAGCGCGTACCCCAAACCGGCGAAGGCGTGGAACCCGGCATTGTTGTCACCGAGCGCGATCCCCGTCGGGGTCGGCGGACCATCCGGCGATCCGGTGACATGCATCAGTCCCGAGTAGGCCTGGGCGATGAAGTCGAATGCGGTCTTGTGCTTCATCGGTCCGGTCTGACCGAAGCCGGAGATCGAAGCCATGATGAGCCGGGGATTGACGGCCGACAGGTCGGTCCAACCGAGCCCTCGTCGGCCCATCACGCCCGCGCTGTAGTTCTCGACGACGACGTCGACGAGGGGAACCAACTCCTTGACCAGTGCAACCCCTTCGGGACGCGTGACATCAACACAGATACTGCGCTTGCCCCGGTTCTGCTGCACGTAACCGCCGGAGCGCTTGTTCCTGCGCGGGACCCCGGAACGTTGAGGATCACCGAACGGTGGAATCTCGACCTTGATGACATCGGCACCCATCTCGGTCAAGAGTCGGGTGCACGCCGGCCCCGCCAGGTACTGCGTGAAGTCCAGCACCGTGATGCCGGACAAGTAGGGATCGCTCACCGAAATTCTCCAATCATTCGGACAACACCGTTCACCACACGACACCGTCTGCTTTGAACTGCAGGATCTGCTCATCGTCGTAACCCAGCTCGGTCAGGACGGCGTCGGTGTGCTCGCCATACTGCGCGGCGCGCCCGCGAGCACCCCGCCAACCATCGACGTCGAACGGCGAAGGGGGCCCCACGAACCCGTCGTCGAAGGACACGAGATACTCGTTGGCCAACACGTGTTCGTCGGTGGCCAATTGCTCGATTCGGTTGACCGGCGCCACCCAGATCCCGGCGGCCCGCAGGAGCTCCCACCAGTGATGAGTCGTCTGTTGTCGCAAGTGGGCCGCCATCAGCGGGCGGAACTCGTCCCGATTCGCCAGCACCCTGCCGAATGTCGCAAATCTCGGGTCGTCCATCAGGTGGGCCAACCCCGCGGCCCTGGCAATCGTCGGCCACTGCGGTGACATGAGAACGGCGACGGCGATCCAGCCGTCGGCGGTCTGGTAGATCGTGAACAACGGATTGGACGTGCGGTCGTGGTTGAACGGCTCGACCCGCTTCCCCACGTTGGCGGCTATGCCGATGCTCTGGAGCTGCAGCCAGATGAGGGCCTGCACCTGTGACGTCCCCACGACACAACCCTTGCCGGTCCTGGCCCGCTTCAGCAGCCCGGCCATGACCCCGGACGCCATGTTGGTCCCCGTGAGAATGTCGCTCATCGATCCCGGCGGATAGTTGGGAGCCTCGCCCTGCGACGTGATGTCCATGAACCCGCCGTACGCCATCCCGACGGTGTCCTGGCACGGATCGTCGGCCAGCGGGCCCCGCATGCCGAAACCCGCGCCTCGGCAGTACACCAGACCGGGATTTACCCCGTGCAAGGTCTCCGGGTCCGCGCCGATCCAGGCCAGCCCGGCCTCACGGAGGTTCGAGATGAAGACGTCGGCCCCAGCGATGAGCTTGTGGAAGATGGGGCGCCCGGCCTCGGACTGGATGTCGAGGGTCAACGCTCGCTTGTTCCGGTTGAGCGAGGCGTACATCCACTCCCTGCCTCGGTCGTCGAAGGCCACACCGAACGCGCTCTGGAAATTCCGCATGTAGTCGGCCTGATCAACCTGTTCGATCTTGACCACATCGGCGCCGAGGCTGGCGAGTGTCAGACCTGCGACGGGCCCTTGCACGTACATCGAGAGCTCGACGACGCGAATGCCCGCAAGCGGTGCCTCCACGTCGATGCCCTCATGCTCGACTGCCTTTTGGTCCACGCCCCAATCTCTCATCATTGGTTGCCGACCGGCGAATTCGATCGGGGCGGTGGACGCCCTTCGGGGACCAGGTCGGAGTCGACCGCTAAAGTGCGGACATGATCGAACGAGAACTCGACATCACCACGCCCGAGGGCGAGATGAAGACCTTCATCTTCCACCCGGAGCACGACGGACCGCATCCGGTCGTCCTCTACTTGATGGATGCTCCCAGCATTCGACCCGCGCTCAAGGACATGGCGTCCAGGCTGGCCACCGCCGGGTACTACGTGATGCTGCCGTACCTGTTTTACAGAGGAGGCCCCTTCCGGGAATTCGGCCAGAGTGACGAGGACATGCACGCTCGACGAGAGCTCATGGGAGCGGTCACGCCGACTAACATCGTGACCGATGCCCAGT
>JAQCHM010000468.1 GCA_027730885.1 Actinomycetota bacterium
CGTCGACCAACCGGAGGAAGCCACGCGGATCGTCGGCGGCGCCGGCGCCGGCCGCGAATCCAATGCGGACCTTCACTGGCTTGACCCTGGATGGCTTGAACCTGGATGGTTCATATTGGTCAGGTCCGGGGATGGGTGGCGTTGTGTTCCCGGATGGCCTTCAGGATGCCTCGACCCGCGGCCTCCATCAGCGAGGTGTTGTCGGCCTGCAGCAAGGTCTCGGCCCGCTCGATCGGCGCGATCGTCTGCTGCACCTTCGGCACCACGTAACGCATGAACATGTCGTAGGACCGCAGAGTCGCCTCGTGATTGGCCCAGTCGTGCATGAACCCGACCAACGTGCCGAACCCGCCGGTGAGTTCGGACAGCTTGCCGATGGCCGCGACCGCATCGTCGGGGGTACCGATGATGGCGCCACCGCGGGCGATCATGGCCTCGATGAAGCCATCGGCGTTCTCGGGGTCGACGTAGCTCGCACCGGCACGAGCCAGGGTGGTGACGTTGTAGCCGTTGTGCCAGTGCAACAGTCCCTGCTTGACCTCGGCGATCGCCTGCTCGCGGGTCTCGGCGATGTGCCACGGCATCATGACGCGCCAACTCGAACGGTCGATGTCGTTGCCGAACTCGGCCGCGTAGGTCTCGGCGAATCCCCACTGGGTGGGAAGTGCGGCCAAGCCTTCCTCTGAGTAGCTCGCGACCGAGATGACGCCGAGGCCGTGCTTGCCGGCAAGCTTCATGCCCGACGGTGAGATGCTGCTGGCGGCCACCATCTCGATCGTCCGATTCCGATAGGGCTTGACCTGCAGGTGGGCCTGCTGCATCTCGAACCAGTCACTCTTGTAGGTGAGGGGATCGTCGGTCGACAGCAGCTGTTTGATGATCCCGATCGACTCGTCCTGACGGTCGCGCAGGACCTCGGTGTCGATACCGAAGGCACGCGCGTCGCTGGGCAGTGCCCCGGGACCGGTGCCGAGAATCGCCCGACCACGGGAGAGATGGTCGAGGAACGTGATGCGACCGGCGACGTTGTAGGGGTGGTGATAGGGCAGCGACGTGACCCCGGTGGCCAGCTGGATGTGACCTGTCCGCTGCGCCGCGGCGGCCAGGAACATCTCGGGGTGTCCGATGGTCTCCCACCCGCCCGAGTGGTGCTCGCCTACCCAGACCTCATCGTACCCGAGCTGGTCGAGCACCTGGCAGAGCTGCAGGTCGCGCTCGTACTGGAGCGTCAGGTCTTCGCCGACGGGATGGTGAGGTGCGATGAAGACGCCGAAACGCAAAGGAGAGGTTGCCATGTCCGGCAACGTAGCGTGTGGTGCCATGGCGAAACGAACGCAGGATCGAAGGCCGTGTCCGTGTGGATCCGGCGACGTCTACCGCGACTGCTGCGCTCGGCTGCATCGAGGCGACCGCCAGGCCGTTGCCGCGGTCGAGGTCATGCGCGCCCGCTACAGCGCGCATGCAGTGGGCGATCACGCGTACCTCCTCACCTCCTGGCACCCCGACACCCGCCCGAACGAGGTTGCCGGAGGGACCAAGACCTGGCTCGGCTTGGAGGTCGGTACGGTCGAACGCGGGGGCGCCCTCGACGCCACCGGCACCGTTGCCTTTGCGGCGCGCTTTCGACAAGGCGGCCGGACGCGCGTTTTCCGGGAGGTCAGCAGGTTCGTGCGGGTCAACGGACGTTGGGTCTACTTCGACGGCACGTTCGACCTGTGACCTAATCAGGCCGGACGACGCTCGACCCTCAGCCGGGCTTGCGTCCGACAGTCCTCGTGAGGGTGCCGGCGATGAAGTCGACGTTTCGAACGTCGACGAATCCCGCCGTCTCGAAATAGCCGACGCACTCGCTCACCGAGTGGGCCCGGCCACCGCTGCCGTAGTTGATCTCGGCCATTCCCCACAAGGCGGCGTCGACTGGGCCGACACCGTCGGCGTTCAGGGTCTCGCCGACCAGATGCATCTCGCCGCCGGGAAGGAGCGCATCGAAGGCCTTTTGCACGACCTTCTGGATGTTCGGTGCGTTGTAGATGGGAAGGTTGGATGCCATCACCGCCACGTCGCAGCCGGACGGCAGGGGGTCGTTGATGAAGTCTCCGCCCTGGGTCGACACGCGGTCGGCGACCCCGTTCAGCTCCAGGTACTCCTGGGTCACGACCGTGACCGGTGGTAGATCGAACACCACCGCGGTCAGCTGCGGAAAGGACCGCACGGCGTTGATCGAGTAGGCACCGGAGCCACCGCCGAGATCCATCATCTTTGTTCGGCCGGCGAGGTCGACCTGCCGGCAGAATCGGCGCCCGGCACCCATGCCGATGCTGTAGGTCGCCCGGTGGTACTTCCTCGCAGCCTCGACGGTCAGATCGTCGTACATGCCCAGCTCCTTTGGCGGGTTGGTGTCGCGGAGCTTCTCGGTGAGCGAGAACCAGTCGGGGACCTCGTTACGAGTGAACATCATCCAGGGCCCGGCGTAGCGGTCGGTTCCCTTGACCAGGAACTTCTCACAGTCGGGTGGGTTGGCGATCACTCCTGCGCTGTCCTTCTCGAGCAACCCCATGGCGAGGGCGCACACGACAAGGCGCTCGGCGTTCAGAGCACTGGTGCCCATGGCATCGGCCAACGACGCGATGTCTCGGGCACCG
>JAQCHM010000027.1 GCA_027730885.1 Actinomycetota bacterium
ATGAGCGGTTCGGCCTGAGCGAGATGAACGTCCGGGCGGTAGGCGTCGAGTTCCCCGCCGACGGGCGGTCCGTCGGCGAGCTGATGGACGGAAGTCGCAGCGCCCTGGAGCGCGCCATCATCGAGCACGGACCGGCGGTGATCAGCGGCGACTGGCAGCCGTGGATCAACAAAGCGGCCGACGTGATGCTCATCGATCCCGACCCGACGCTCGGTTCTGTGCTCAGTGCGACGCTCGCCCGTCGAGGACTGAAGGTGACACAGCGGCTGGACGCCGATGAAGCGTTCGACGAGCTGATCGGCGGCAACCGGGGCGCCCTTCCGCGCGTGGTGATCATGGAGCTGGATCAGCGTGGGATCGACAGATTGCAACTTCTCCGTCAGTTGCGGGACGCCGGAGTCGGCGATCGATTCAAGATCATCGTGTTGTCCAGTCGAAGCCAGGAAGCCGACCTTCGCCGTGCCTTCGAGCTGGGCATCGACGACTTCGTGCCGAAACCCTTCAGCGCACCGTTGCTGTTACATCGGCTGCGCAAAGCGCTGGACGGCTGATGCGTCTACGTCTGTTCATCATCTCGTGGGTGCTCGTCGGCCTCATGATGTTGCTTTACGTCCTCTGGGGTGTCGCGGCCGACCTCGTCACGCGAATCGTCGACCGGCGTCGCCAGCACGTGCTCCGCGTCCTCAGCATCGTGCTGTTCGAATCCGACGATGATGCGGAGAAAGTCCACGACCAGGTGATCGGCCTGCCGAAAGGCACGTTGCTGGGCGTGTTGCAGACGCTCGCCGTCGACCTCGACGGAAGCGCGCGGCAACGACTCCGCCAGCTCGTCCGGACCACCGGACTCGAACGATTCATCATTCGCCGATCGAGGAGCAGAAACTGGCGGATGCGGGTCCAGGCGGCCCAACTCCAGCACCTCGTGCTGCACCCCGACTTCGATCGAGTCAGGCTGCTTACCGACAAGCACCATCTCGTCCGAGCACGAACCGCCGAATCCCTGACACTTGAACAGACGCCGGACTGCATCGACGAACTGATGACCATGCTTTCCGACATGTCACCCGCGGCGCGCTTCGCCGCTCAACAGTCGTTGTTGAAAGCTGGGCCGATCTGCGTCCCCAAGCTGCTACTCCACCTGGAATCGTCCGACAACGACGATGTGCTCCAGGCGCTGGAGGTAGCGGCCAACTTGGCCGATCCGAGGCTCATCAGCGTGCTCGACACTCATGCGCGGTCGACCGATTCCAAGATTCGCGAGATGGCGGCCAAGGCGCTGGGCAATGGCGCCGGCGACGACGCCATCCAGTTGCTGCACCGACTGGTCGGCGACGGTGACGCCGCCGTGCGATCACGTGCCATCGAGTCGCTGGCCCGCATGGAGTCGGTGACGTCGGCGAGCCTCATCGGCTGCCACCTCTCCGACCAGGTGTTCCACGTGCGTCGGGCTGCCGGACTGGCGCTCGAGCAGCTCGGCCCAGCTGGACGTCTGACGCTGCGTCGACACCTCGACGACCCCGACCGCTACGCCCGCGACATGGCTCGGCAGGTGCTCGACGCTGCCGCAGCGCGAACCGGCATCAGCGTGATCGCACCGCTGGACAACCCGCTCGCCGGTCTCGACGAGATCGATGGGTACGCAAGCATCCCTGAGGGGGCAGGCCGATGGTGAGCAGTGCGTTCGACGGCATCGCGTCGATCGCGGCGATCTGGGTCATCGGCGTGACCTTGCTGCAGCTCATGATCATCGTGTCGGCGATCGTCGAGTTGCGGCGCATCCGACGGCGCGATAGGCACCAGGTATGGCGACGTGTGTTGGCCTCGCCGTTGGCGCCGAAGATCTCGGTGATCGTCCCGGCGTACAACGAGGAGGTGACGGTGAAGGTGACGGTGACCGAGACGGTCAGCAGCCTGCTGGCGCTCTCGTACGCGAACCTCGAGATCGTCGTCATCAACGACGGCTCGCCGGACGCGACGGCTGAGGTGCTCATCGAGCAGTTCGATCTGCATTCGGTCCACCCCATTTTCCAGAAGTTGGTGCCGACCGCCGACGTTCGCAACATCTACCGGTCAAGCCGGGAACCTCGGTTGGTCCTGATCGACAAGAACAACGGGGGTAAGGCCGACTTGCTGAACGCCGGCCTCAACATCGCGTCGGGCGACCTGGTGTGCGCGATCGATGCCGACACCCTGGTGGCCCCCGACGCGTTGCAACAGCTCGTGGCACCGTTCATCACTCGCAGCGACGTCGTAGCCGTCGGAGGAACGGTGCGCCTGGCCAACGACTCGCCGGTGCGAGGGGCACGCGTGACCGAACTGGTCGTGCCGAAGAAACCGCTGCCGGCCCTGCAAGCCGTCGAATATGTCCGAGCATTCATCGTGGGCCGTCTCGGGTGGAACCCGCTCGGCGGGAACCTGATCATCTCCGGCGCATTCGGGCTCTTCAAACGTTCGGCCGTACTCGAGGCGGGTGGGTACGAGCACTCGTCGATCGGCGAGGACATGGAGCTGATCGTGCGGCTCCGTCGCCGCGGCTACGAGCACAATCAGCCGGCGAGGATCGAATTCCTTCCCGACCCGGTGGCGTGGACCGAAGCGCCGGAGTCGCTACGGGTGTTGGCTCGTCAGCGCAACCGTTGGCAACGGGGCCTGATGGACGTCCTCATCCGGCACCGCAAAATGATCTTCAACTACCGGTACGGTTCGGCCGGCATGTTGGCGAGGCCGTTCTTCTTCGTCGTCGAGTTCCTCTCGCCCCTCGTCGAAGCTGTGAGCCTGACGCTACTCCTCGTCGGTTTGATGGCCGGCCTCGTCGATCCGGCATCGTTGTGGATGCTCGGCGCGGCTTACGGATTCGGCGCCGCCATCACCATCATGACGCTGTGGTTCGACGAGGTCGCCTTCCGCTCGTATCCGAAGGCCCGCGACCGCATCCAGCTCGCCCTCTACGCAATCGTCGAGCAATTGATCTACCGACAGTTGACGATCGTCTGGCGGCTGTGGGGGGTCCGACTCTTCTTCGCCGGGCGGACCGAGTGGGGTCAACAGGTGCGTAGGGGCTACACAACAAGTTGAGTCGATCGGTGCTCTAGGTTGGCGACGTGAAGATCGTCGCCAACCTACCCAACAATGACCTCAACACAGTGCCCGAGTTCATCGCCCGAGCCGAACAGGCCGGGTTCGATGGCGTGACCGTGGCGGAGAACGCCCACAACCCCTTCCTGCCTCTGGCCGTCGCGGCCGTGCACTCCTCCCGCATCGAACTGGCAACTGGCGTCGCCATCGCGTTCCCGAGGAGTCCGATGATGATGGCCAACAATGCCTGGGACCTCCAGGCGGCGTCGAACGGCCGGTTTGTCCTCGGCATCGGGTCCCAGGTGAAGGCGCACATCGAGCGCCGCTTCTCGACCCCTTGGTCGGCTCCGGCACCGCGGATGCGGGACTACGTCCAGGCGTTGCACGCCATCTGGGCGACCTGGACGACCGGTGAGCCGCTGAACTTCGAGGGTCAGCACTACCGCTTCAACCTCATGACCCCGAACTTCACTCCGGAACCGATCGACGCCCCGCCGCCTCCAGTGAAGTTGTCGGCTGTCGGGCCGGCGATGCTGAGGCTGAGCGGAGAGGTGGCCAACGGTGTGAGCCTGCACCCGTTCTGTACCCGCGACTACGCCCTGAACCAGATTCTTCCGCGACTCGGCGAGGGCATGGAGCGCACCGGACGCCGACGGGAAGACTTCGAGATCTCCGGCGGCGGCTTCGTCGCTACCGGCGCCACCGACGAGGACGTGGCCATGATGGTCGAATGGGTTCGGTACCGGATCGGCTTCTACGGTTCGACTCGGGCGTATTGGCCGGTTCTCGTCGAGCACGGGCTGGAGGAGCTGGGCCAGAAGCTGAACGAGATGTCGCGACGTAACGAGTGGGACAAGATGGCCGGCGAGATCACCGACGACGTCGTTCACCTGTTCGCCGCGGTCGCACGCCACGATCAACTCCCCACGGCCATCGCCGAGCGTTTCGGTGGCGTCGCCGACTCGGTCGCGTTCACCGATCCGACCCTTGACCCCGACCTCGTCACCGAGCTCAAGTCGATTCCGACCGCGTTCGCCGGCTTCCCGCGCCGGGCCCGCTAGGGCAGGGCTTCTAGAGGAGGGCGTCGGCCAGTCTGCGCCAGTCGTCGAGCGGGAGGTCGTTGGCGTCCTCGACCAGGGCCTGGACGCAGACATGGTTCGCGCCGGCGTCGAGGTGGGCGTTGATGCCGGCGACGATGTGGTCGAGGTCGCCCCAAAGCACGATGGCATCGACCAACTTGTCGCTGACCTCGCTGATGTCGGTGTCGGTGAAGCCGAGGCGCTTCAAGTTGTTGGTGTAGTTGGGCAAGGTGAGGTAGCGGGCCATGTTGGCCCGAGCCACCCGGCGGGCGCGCTCGGCGTCGGTCTCGAGCAGGACCATCTGTTCGGGCGCGAGGAAGGCGTCGGGTCCGATGGCCTCACGTGCGATCGCGGTGTGCTCCGGTGGAGCGAAATACGGGTGTGCGCCGTCGGCCTTCGCCGCCGACAGGGCCAGCATCTTGGGGCCGAGGGCGGCCAGAATCCGAGGCGGTCGCTCTGCCGGGCCGAGTGCTGTGAACGGTGCGGTGTCCATGGCGTCGAGGTACTCGGACATGTCGCGGAGCGGATGGGAGTAGTCGAGCCCCCGGACGCCCTCGACCATCGGTGCGTGGCTCACCCCGAGTCCGAGAAGGAAGCGTCCGGGAAAAGCCTCGCACAGCGTCCGGGCACCCGCGTTCATGGTGAGCGGGTGACGGGCGTAGGTCTGGGCGATGCCGGTGGCGATGGCCATGCGGTCGCAGGCGCCGAGCCACACGGCTGCCGAAACCAACGGATCTCGGCCGGAGGACTCGGGCCGCCACAACGCCCCCCAGCCCATGGCGTCGAGCTCGGCGACGACCTCGGTTCCGCGGGTGTTGGGATGGAGGTCGAGCAGGGCGGTCCAGATACCGTACGTCCCGATGTCGATGGTCATCGCCGGACCCTACTCCTTCCATGGCTCCCTGTCTCCGGCGACTTCATGGCCTGCCGACCAGTTCGACCGTGCCTCCCGCCAGGCTCTCGAGCGCGGCTCGAACCGCTGACTCGGGCACGATCACCGTGACGCCTCGATCGTCCACCGTGGCCACCCGCGCGTCGGTCAGTCGTATCGATGTCGGCCGAACGAATTGTTGCGGCCCCTCCTCGAACCCGGTGACGGCGACCGCGAACAGCTCGACCGCGTCGCCGACCTCGACCGGGGGTGGGGCCAGTGGGAGGGGCAGCGTGACGGACCGTTCGTCAGGCAGCAGGCCGTGGCGACCAACACCGAGACGGAAGTAGGTGATCGGTTCGCCGCTTGCGACGGGGGAGCGGACGACCTGCCCAACGGCATCGTCGGCCGTTGACGTAGCGCCTTCGGGAATCAGCCCTACGGGCCAGTGCTCGGCCGAGAAGTCGGTCGGGGAGAGGAGGTGGCCGGCTGGCAGGTCGGTCGCGGCCACCAGGACGGTTCGGGTGTCGCCGAGCTCGGCGATGACCTGGCGGCTCGCCAGGACCACTCGGACCACGCCGACGACGAGCACGATCGTGGCCGCGGCGACGAGGAACCGGCGTCGACTCCAACGCGCACGCACCGCCAATGACAGGCGCGCGCCAAAATCGGTGAACGGCGACCAAGGGACGTGTTCGGGACGCACCGCGTACCCCGCAGTATGAACATGCTCCCCGCCGTCGGCGTCTGGGAGACAGCAGTGCCTAGGGGGAAGGGCGTCTAGCTGGACGCCGACGAAGCCGCAGTCGATGAGGTCGTCGATGGTGACGTGGACTCAGAACTCTTGGCGCCCGAGCTCTTGGTTTCGGAACTCTTGGTGTCGGAAGTCTTGGCGTCGGAGCTGTTGGTGTCAGAGGCGCCGGAGTCCGACGAACTCGTCGAGGACTTGGGCTTGGACTTCGACGAGTCGTTCTTGTAGAAACCGCTCCCTTTGAAGGCGATGCCGGGAGCGTGGAAGACCTTCTTCACCGGATGCTTCTTCTTCGGGTGGTTCTCGTCGGCTCCCGCGATCGTGGTGAGGGCCTTGTCCTTGATGGACTGGTCGACCTCGAAACGCTCGTCGCAGATGGTGCACTTGTATTCGTAGGTGGGCATCTCTTTGTCACAGAACGGTAGAGGGCTGGGGACCGACGCAGCATCCTACCGGCGCGTCACCCGACTGCCCTACGGTACCGTGACGGCGTGAGTCCGAACGCAAGTACAACCGCTGGGCCATCGGGTCCCGTTCGCCCTTCGGGTCGCCCTCCGGTTCGCAAGGCGGTCATCCCAGCGGCCGGGCTGAGCACTCGATTCCTCCCGTACAGCAAGGCCGTGCCCAAGGAGATGCTCCCGATCGTCGATCGGCCCGTCATCCAGTACGTGGTCGAGGAGGCCGTCAACGCCGGCGCCGAGGACATCCTCATTATCACCTCCCGCCACAAGAAGGTGATGGAAGACCACTTCGACCGCTTTCCCGAACTCGAGGCGGCCCTCCGCGACAAGGGCAAGATTGCCGAGGCCGAGCAGGTTCGTCGGCTCCGTGACCTGGCCGACATCCATTTCATCCGTCAGGGCGAAGCGTTGGGGCTCGGCCACGCCATCGGGCGAGCCCGGTCCCACATCGGCGACGATCCCTTCTTCGTGCTCCTCGGCGACGACATCATGCACGAACGGGCCGGTGTGCTCCCCGGCATGCTTCGTGCCTACGACCGCACCGGTGAGTCGGCGGTGGCGCTGATGGTGACCGACGACCCGTCCAGCTATGGCTGCGCCGCGGTGGAGGAGACCGACGATGCGTCCATCGTTCGCATCACGGGACTGGTCGAGAAACCCAAGGCCGAGGATGCACCCTCGAACCTGGCCATCATGGGCCGGTATCTGTTCACCTCGACCATCTTCGAGGAGATCGAACGCACCCCACCGGGAGTCGGCGAAGAGATCCAGATCACCGACGCCATGGCTCGCCTGCTCGACCGTGAGTCCCTGCACGGTTTCATCTTCGCCGAGGGTCGGTACGACACCGGAAAGAAGGACGACTACCTTCGTTGCGTGGTCGAAATGGCACTGGAGCGGGACGATCTCGGGCCGGCCATGCGGGCCATCATCGCCGACGTAGCCCGCCGCGAGGATCTGGTCCCATGATCCCCCTCGAGCAAGCACAGAAGCGAATCTTCGACGACGTCACCGTCCTCGACGTGATCGACGTCGACCTGCTGTCGGCTCGTGGTCTGGTGCTGGCCGAGCCGATCTCGACGGTCGAACCGATTCCTCCCTTCGCCAACAGCGGCATGGACGGTTTCGCGTTGCGGGCGGCCGATACCAGCGGGGGCTCGGAGGCCACGTCCCGACGCCTCGACGTAGTGGCCACCATTGCTGCGGGCTCGGTTGCGCCGCGGCCGCTCGAAGCGGGCGAGGCGATGCGAATCATGACCGGCGCGCCAATTCCCGAGGGCGCCGATGCGGTGATCATGGTCGAACTCACACGAACCGAGGGAGACGTTGTCGAAGTGCTGGCCGAGGCGCCAGTGGGCAACCACATCCGCCCTGCAGGCGACGACTTGGCCGAGGGGATCGTGGTGTTCCATCCCGGGGTCGTGCTCTCGCCCGGCCATCTCGGTATCCTGGCCAGCATCGGTCGGGAGCGGGTGCAGGTCTACAAGCGTCCGCGGGTCGGGGTCTTCTCCACCGGTGACGAGTTGGTCGTCGGACCCCAGCGCCTTGCCCCGGGCCAGATCCGGGATTCGAATCGGCCGACCCTGTTGGCGTTGGTCGAGGAGGCGGGCTTCGAGCCGGTCGACCTGGGCCTCCTCGTCGACGACGAGGTCCTCATCGAAGCAGCGTTGACCGCGGCCGTGTCGAACGGGACCGTCGACGCCCTCCTCACCTCCGGTGGCGTGAGCATGGGAGACTTCGACTTCATCAAACGGGTGCTTGGGCGCCTCGGCGAGATGAATTGGATGCAGGTGGCCATCAAACCGGCGAAGCCGCTCGCCTTCGGCCTGCTGGGGGGCATCCCGATCTTCGGTCTTCCGGGCAATCCGGTCAGCGTGATGGTCAGCTTCGAACTCTTCGCCCGTCCGGCGATTCGCAAGATGATGGGTCACGTCGACCTGCATCGGCCGCACGTCATCGCCATGGCCGACGAACCTTTGCGGCGGAGCCCGGACGGGAAGATCCAGTTCGCCAGGGTCGTGCTGAACCAGCAGGCGGATGGAGCCTTCCGCGTCAGATCGGCCGGAGGCCAGGGATCACACCACCTGAGCGCAATGGCCGCGGCCAACGGTCTGGCCGTGCTGCCCGACGGCGAAGGCGTCGGCGTCGGCGGCATGGTTCGCGTGATGCAACTGGGCTAGTCGGCGTCGGGTAGCCTTGGGTGGTGACCGCGAACGCATCGGATCGAATGGAACTTTCGGACCGCTTCGGGCGGGTGCACACCGACCTGCGGATCTCGGTGACCGACCGTTGCAACTTCCGTTGCGCCTACTGCATGCCCGAAGAAGGGATGCAGTGGCTCGCTCGTTCTGAGGTACTCACCTTCGAAGAGATCGAGCGCATCGCCCGAGTGCTCGTCGAACGGGCTGGCCTCAAGTCGATCCGGCTCACCGGTGGCGAGCCGACAGTGCGCGCCCGGCTACCGCTCCTGGTCCAGAAGTTGGCCGCTCTCGGCGTCGATCTGGCCATGACCACCAACGGCGCTACGTTGCCGCTGATCGCCCACGATCTCCGCGCGGCAGGGCTCGAGCGCATCAACATCAGTCTCGACACGCTCGACCGCGATCGGTTCATCGAACTCACCCGCCGGGACGAGCTGACCAATGTGCTCCAGGGCATCGACGCCGCCCTCACGGCCCAGTTCGCGCCGGTCAAGGTCAATGCGGTGCTGATGCGGGGCATCAACGACGACGAGATCGTCGACTTCCTCCGACTCGGACGTGAGAAGGGCGTCACCATCCGCTTCATCGAGTTCATGCCTCTCGATGCCCAGGGTGAGTGGTCGAACGACCGAGTAGTGCCCTACCGCGAGATCCTCGAGCGAGCGAGTGAGCACTTCGATTTCGAGCCGATCGCCCGAGGGTCTTCGCCCGCTGAACGCTTCCGGTACGCCGACGCCGACCGCCTACCGGCCGGCGGCGGGGAGTTCGGCGTCATCGCCAGTGTGACCGAACCCTTCTGTCAGTCGTGCGATCGCATGCGGCTCTCGGCCGACGGTCAGCTCCGCAACTGCCTCTTCGCGCTCCGCCACGTCGACCTTCGGACCGTACTCCGCAACGGGGGGACCGACGACGACCTGCTGACGGCGATCGCCGGAGAGGTGGCCGAGAAATGGGCCGGCCACGCAATCAACCAGGTGCACTTCATCAAGCCCAGCAAGGGCATGAGCCAGCTCGGGGGCTGACCTCGTTCGGGCTCGCCCTAGGCTGAGCCGGTGTCCGATCAGCACTTCACCCACCTCGACCCTTCGGGTAACGCCCGCATGGTCGACGTCACGCCCAAAGATCCGACGGCCCGCAGAGCGGTGGCGAAGGGCCGTGTGCACATGCGTCCCGAGACCACCAACCTCGTGGCTCAACGAGCCGTCGCGAAGGGTGATGTCCTGGCCGTCGCGCGTATCGCCGGCATCCAGGCAGCCAAGCGCACCAGCGATCTGTTGCCGTTGTGTCACCCGGTGATGGTCGGTGCGGTGCTCATCAACTTCGCCTTCGGCGACGACTACATCGAAGTGGAAGCCCAGGTCGACACCTTCGACCGGACCGGCGTCGAGATGGAGGCGTTGACCGCGTGCGGTATCGCGACCCTCACGATCTACGACATGTGCAAGTCGGCAGACAAGACGATGGTGATCGGCGACATCACCCTGTGGGAGAAGACCGGCGGCAAGTCCGGCCCCTTCCGTCGGCCCCCCGCCGCTGAACCCACCGACCTCTGAAGGCCCGACCTCTGAACGCAGCCGCTTGCGTGCGCACCGTGAGATCACCTGAGGTGGTTGTCACCCACGGAGGGTCGTAGTAAGTTCCCGGGAGCAGGACGGATGCCGCCATGTCCGGCCGGGTAGATCGAAGGTAGTGAATGACACTGGTTCAGACGGTTGTGCTTGTCGGTCTCGTGCTGGTGTGGGGCTGGGTGCTCGGTCGTCCGTTACTGCAAAGCACCTTCAACCGCGCTCGTCGCGATCCGGTCGGTCATTTCAACCGCAACATGTCGGTGCTCGGTCAGGCGCCGCGTCGGTCGCTCGACCCCGGCAGGGGTGTGGCCACCCTCTCGAAGGGCGTCGGACGGCCGGCCTCGTCCAAGAAGCGTCGACTGCAGATCTTCCTTGCGCTCGCTATCTCCGTCGTCGTCTCGGCTGCTTTTGCCTTGCTGTTCCGCGGCCTGTTCGTCGGCCAGTTGGTCGTGCTCGCTGTGGCGCTGGCTTGCTACGTCGGCCTGGCGACCCTGGCTGGAGCGCGTGAAGCCGAGCGAGGGGCCAAGGTGCGCTACCTCAACGCCGGCTCCGCCGCCGAGCCTGCAGGAGTGCGAGCGGTAGTCGAACGTTGACCTGACGGCCTAAGCTGTCACCTCTTGCGGGGCTGTAGCTCAGCTGGCTAGAGCGCCTCGGTCGCATCGAGGAGGCCAGGGGTTCGACTCCCCTCAGCTCCACCCGCGAAACCCCTGATCATCGGCCGCACGGTCGAGTCAGGGGTTTCTTCGTTTTGGGCGCTGACCGCGGATTGACCGCGGGGCTCGCCCGAGATCAGGTGGCTGAGTCCGGCCACGACGTCCTGGTCGACCGCCTCGAGGACGCTGCCGTAGACATCCATCGTGGTTCGGATGGAAGAATGTCCCATCCTCTTCTGGATCACTCTTGGATGGGTGTTCAGCTCGATCAGCAGGCCCACAGCGGAGTGCCGCAGTCCGTGGAGCGTCAGGTCCTCCATCCCGGCCCGTTGAACGGCCGAGAGCCAGATGCGGTTGCGGAAATGTTTACGGCGGAGCGGCTGACCCGTCGGTGAGGTGAAGACCAGGTCATCTGGTTCCACAGGCGCACGGTGAGCGAGGTGAGCCGCCAACTCGTCGGCGACCTCCGCCGGTATCGAGACCGTCCGCCGAGACGCCTTGGTCTTCGGTTCTCCGAAGACAACCTGAGAGCCGACCTCATTCACGGTCTCGACGATGCTGACGGTCCGGCGAAGGAAGTCGATCCGCCGGACTCGCAGGCCGGCGCACTCGCCGAACCGCAGGCCGACCACGCCGGCAAGGATCACCATCGCTCGGTAGTGGGGTCGATCGCTTCGGCCAGCAACGACAGTTCGTCGATCGAGAGGAAGCGGGGGTCCTTGCGCCGATCGCTGCTGAGGTTCTTGAGCCGACACGGGCTGCGGCCGATGAGGTTCGCCTCGACAGCCGCAGTCATGGCGCCTTGGAGGACGCCGCAGAACGTCCGCACGGTCGAGGGCGCGAGCCTGGCCTCCGTCATGCGGTCGACCAGGGAGCGGACCATCGTGGGCGTTATGGCGGCGAGGCGGACGTCACGTAGATAGGGGAGGAGCCACTTGTCTGCGGCACCGCTGTCTCGCGTCTTGGTGGACAAGCGGTTGCCTGATTGGGAGAGGTAGGTCACCCACCACTCGCCGAACGTGATGGTGCCGGCCGCGGGGTCGAGCCACGTACCCCTCGAGATGTCCGCGATCTGACGTGCCAACCACTGCTCTGCGTCGGGCTTCCGGGCGAACGTGCGCGCTCGTTCCATGTTGTCTGGCCCCCGGAATCGGGCTTGCCACCGCCTTCCTCGACGACGAACGTGGCCCACTACCGTCCTAGACAGATCGGGCATAGATCTTCATCAAAGGAAGGGACGAAGTCGTAGTCGCACATTCCTACTTGCTGGAGCTGCGAATGGCTGTGGCCGCCGTCATGGGTATACACGGAGAGCCTTCCTTGAGACGTGGCCGGGAGAAACCCCACCGACCGTGCCTTGGCAATCCAGTCGATCGCCCGCCGCTTGGGAATCTCGAGTTGGTCACTGATCAGCGATGTTGGTGGTGTCCCCATCAGAACGGCAACCCGGTAGAGCCACGTGACAATGGAGAGCGTCTCGGCGTTCGGCCCCGCTGTCACATCCTCAGCCTTGGGCCAGCGACCAAGTCGCCTGAGCCAGCCGGGTCGACCCCACATGTTGAGAATACCTCGTCGAGTCCACCTGGCCCGGACTATGCGAACAGCGTCCACTCGGACAACCTACGATCGAGTTGCATGTCGAGCCGATCGCCCAGGCAACTTCCGCCCGAGGTGGCCGAACGGCTCGGACCGTTCTACGTCTACGTCTTGGTCGACCCTCGCGATGAGAGCGTCTTCTATGTGGGCAAGGGCACGGGTGAGCGTTTGCTCGCTCACGGCAGGGAAGCTGATCTGATCGTCGACGAATCGATTCGATCGTCAAAGGTCGCCAAGATTCGTGAGCTGCGAGACCTCGGCTGCGAACCTCGGATTGACATCGTGCGACACGGCTTGCGTGAGGACGAAGCTCTCCTCATCGAGGCCGCGCTCATCGACTGCCTCGACCATCTCACGAACCGCGTCGCCGGGCACGGTACTGCCGTCGGCCGGTCACCGCTCGACGAGCTGGCCACCCGATACGGGGCCTCCGCTGTCCCGACAGACGCGCCACCTGCGCTCCTAATCCGGCTTGGACGATGGCGCGATGCCCCAGAAGAGATCGAGCCAGGCACCTGGCGGGCGGGCAACGGGTACCGGTCTGGAATGTCGCCGTCAGAGCTGGCCGACTCGGCCCGCGCTTGGTGGAAGATCAACCCTGAAACGCTTGCTCGTCACGGGATTCTCCACGCCGTCGCTGTCCACGATGGCGTCACTCGAGGCGTCATGGAGATTGGCGACTGGGAGCGGCGCAACGACGGCCGCCGCGCCTTCTCCGCCCAAGCCTTAAACGAGGGTCCCATAGCCGAAACCTGGGTAGGTCCGTTCGGTCGGCAAGTCGAGTTCACCGTCGCAGCCCAAAACCCCATCCGCTACTGGCTACCCGAACGCTGACCAGCGATTGCCGGCTCCGTACCGCTCGACACTCGGAATTGAGGCCGAAGCCTGACGAAGATACGGTTCGCGACATGGTGAGTGACCTTGAAGACTTCGTGGCAGCGGGTGCCCTGCTGTCTCGTGACGAGGTGATGGCCCGGCCGTGCCCCTTGCCCGCCTCGTCCGGAGTGTATGGCTGGTGGTTCGACGAACTGCCATCGAGGATCGTTGCCGACGGGTGCAGACAACGTGCCAGTCACGCGCTGCTCTATGTGGGAATCTCTCCGCAGCGTCCGCCCAAGAACGGTCGGCCGCCAAGTCGACAAACAGTCCGCAGCCGAGTCATGTACCACTTCCGCGGCAACGCGGAAGGGTCGACCCTTCGTCTGACCCTGGGCGTGCTGCTGAGCGAAAGACTCGGCCTCGAACTCCGCCGGGTAGGCAGCGGCACTCGGCGGACCTTCTCGGCAGGGGAGTCAGTACTGTCGGAATGGATGGCGGCACATGCACGCGTGTCGTTCATCGAGCATCCTGAGCCGTGGCTCCTGGAGGAGGAACTGATCGCCGGACTCGACCTGCCATTGAACCTCGACCAAAACAACGTTCATCCGTTCCGTCCGGTGCTCTCAGGGCTGCGCAGCGCTGCTAAGAAACGCGCCGCCGAGCTGCCTGTTCTACCTCGCTGATCGCATCCGCTGTACGGGTCCGACCCAGCGAGTGGCCCGGTACGGCAAGATCCTGCACGGAGGGTTTGACCGCTTCCGGGTCGGGCGAGAGGTTATTCGATGGCGCAGACAGCGCCGTCGATTGCGGACTCAACCCTGCTCTCTCCGCCGACCTGGGGCCGTGAGGGGCCGTTGACCTCGAGCACTCCGGGGTCCGCAATCGCCTGCCTGGGATGCTTGTGGTGGGAGTAATGCGTCAGTCGAGGGGACCCAATCCGACGGAAAGAAGTGCGTTCTACAGCTCCCGATGCAACGGGTCCCCCTCAGCCCACGTTTGCATCTTGGCTCTGACCACCCTGTTGGGATCGTAGGTTCGACCACAGCTTTCGCACTTGACCCAGTGGTGACCGGTCCCTGGATAGCCGCCGCTCCTCGAGAAGGCACGGTAGACATCCGAACGACAGTCGACGCACGGAGGACCGACGTGAGCCTCAGCTCGGGGAACGTCGCGGTTACGCAGGCCGCCTGAAGTCCAGTCGTTCGGAGGTCGTCGCTCATCTAGAAGGCGTTCTTCGGCTTCTCGCCGCGTGGCCCATTCTTCCTCGGATTCGGTGAAGTACCAATGCGGCTCGGTGAGCCGAGTCAGCTCCGAACGGTCGAGTCAGGGGTTTCTTCATTTTGGGCACTGATCGCGACACTCGCCCTAAGCTCACGTTCCGCCGAGGAGAGCTTCCATGATCTATGAGATCCGCAACTACCACTTCGAGCCCAGCCTCATGACCGAGTACAAGGCGTGGGCCCGGGAAAGCGCAGTTCCCCACATCCGGGCCAATGTCGACCTGGTGGGGTTCTGGACCAACATCGACGAGCAGCCCGAGGTCACCGGTCGGGCGCTGGACGAGTTGGGATCGGCAACGGTCACGTGGATCATCCGCTGGCCCGACATCCAGACCCGACATGACACCATGGCCAAGATCTTCGCCACTCCCGAGTGGAACGAAATCTCGAAGGGCAACCCGGGACGGCAGCACTATCACCGTATCGAGGTCAAATTCGCAGAGGAGCTTTGATTGGCAACGACCACGATTGGCCACGACCACGATTGGCCACGACCACGATGGGGAGTCTCGTGCTGAAGCTGAATGACGAACAGCGAGACCGTTGGGCCATCGACGGCTACCTCCACATCGAGGGAGCTCTTGACGAGAACGAGGTGGCCTTCTTCGCCGGGGACCTCGACCGGATCCGGCTCCTGCCGGGCTACGAGCCTTCTGGCGTGCAGCTCGGTCATTACGAGCGCATCGACCACGCCGTCGACACCGATCCCGAAGGCTTCATGGATCGGCGCATCCTGCTCGAATACGGCCAGCACTTCATCGACCTGATCGATCGCCCCAACGTCTTCGATCTGATCGTCGACATCATGGGTCCGAACCTCATGCTGAGCATGACCCAGGCCATCGTGCGCCCCTCCACCGACAAGTTCGCCGGCTACACCCACACCGACGGCGGCGAGGGCCTGCGTGAGATTCGGGTCACCGAGACCAGCCGTCCTCTGGCCATGAAAGCCCTCTACCTGCTGTCCGACGTGACGACCCGCGACACCGGTGCCTTCACGGTGTTCCCCGGGAGCCACGTGCGACCGTTCCCGTGGTACCGAAAGCCACCGCTGAACCCGCATGCCGACGGGTGCGTGCAGCTCATGGGTCGAGCCGGCGACTGTTTCCTGTTCTCGCATTCGCTGTGGCACGGGCCGGCGGCCAACCACGGCGGCCGGGCGCGCAAGACCCTGCTCTACAACTACGCCCAGATGTTCCTGCGGTCCTACGACCATGGTGTGCTCCCCGAATCGGTGTTCGCCCAGTGCGGCCCTCGCCAGCGTCGGTTGCTCGGTGATCTCGGCCACGCCTTCCGACCAGGGGATTACTTCTATGTTCCGACCGATCAGGAAGCGGTCATTCTCGGCGGCTGAACGCTTCACGGGCGCCATCCCCCAGTGGTCCCGGTCACGACCCTGGTCATCCCCGATTCCGAGTTCGCCCTGCGGTCGTAGTTTCGGTCTCAACGAGCACGGCAGGTACCGAGCGGCCGCACCGAACAGGGAGAAGCTCTGCACGACACGCCGGCTCGGCACCCTGGGTACTCTTGGGGGCATGCTGGCCGCCTATCGAGTACTTGATCTGTCCGATGAGCGTGGACAACTGGCCGGATTCATCCTGGGTCAGCTGGGGGCCGACGTCATAGCGGTCGAGCCTCCTGGCGGTGTGAGCAGCCGCCACCGTGCGCCCTACGCCGGAGGGGTGCCGGATCCGGAACGTTCGCTCTGGCACTGGTCCTACAACCGGGGCAAACGCAGCATCGTCATCGATCTGAGCTCCGAAGCCGGCCGCTCCGAGCTGGCCCGTCTTGCGTCGACGGCCGACGTGGTGATCGACACCGGCTCGACCGGGCTGGACCTCGCGGCCCTTCGTGCCGCCAACCCACGACTGGGGACCGTCAGCATCTCGGCCTACGGGG
>JAQCHM010000028.1 GCA_027730885.1 Actinomycetota bacterium
CCATCTTCGCGTCAGCCCGGATGGCGTTGAACAATCGGAACGAAGCCCATCGCGACCAGCTCACGTCGCTTCCGAATCGGCGCATGTTCGAGGAGCACGGCGCGCTGATGCTGGAGGGTGCCACGGCGGCCAAAGACCTCGCCGCCGTGATCCAGCTCGACCTCAACGGCTTCAAGCGAGTGAACGACCAGCACGGCCACCGCTACGGGGACATCGTGCTGAGGACGACTGCCGACCGGCTCACCGCAGCCAAACGCGCCGATGAGCTCGTTGCCCGATTCGGCGGTGACGAATTCGCCATCATCGTCCGATCGATCAACTCGGCCGAGGACGCGAAGCGCATCGCCGACCGACTGTTGCGAGCCATCTCACACCCAATCGAGCACGAGGGCCTGACACTGCAAGTCGGTGGCAGTTTCGGAGTGGCGATCTACCCCGAACACGCCGACGACTTGGCCTCGCTGTTGCACCACGCCGACCAGGCGATGTACCGCGCGAAGTCGATGGGCGGCGGTGTTGCCATGTACCAGCCGTTCGACTACGACGATCCGGAGGCACCGCAGGCCGCGGCCGCCGACATCCTCGGCGGGATCGAGCGCCGCGAGTTCTTCCTTGCCTACCAACCCATCGTCCAGCTGTCGACCGGGACCATCATCAGCCTCGAGGCCCTGCTGCGATGGCAGCACGCCGATCGGGGCCTTCTCCTACCCGGAGTCTTCATCGGCGACGCCGAGCGCTCGGGCATCATGTCCACTCTCACCAACGAGGTCGTACGACTGGCCACCGACCAGCTCGCCGACTGGCGCGACCGCGGCATCGACACCCGCGTGGTGATCAACGTGACCAACGGCGACTTCCACGATCTCGACTTCCCAGCGAGGGTCGCCGGGGCTCTCGGTCGTCGCGGGCTCGACCCGAGATGCCTCCAACTCGAGCTGACCGAACAGACCATCATGAGAGATCCGGCGTATTCGAGAGAGATCGTCAAGGACCTACGGGACCTGGGCGTCGGGGTCGGGATCGACGAGTTCGGCACAGGCTATTCGTCACTTCCGCTGCTCTGGGAGCTGGCGCCGGACCGGATCAAGATCGACCGCTCGATCATCGGCGGTCTCCGGGAGCTGTCGAACCGGTCGATCGCTCTCGCCGCAGTCGAACTCTGCCGCAGCCTCGGCATCTCGACCGTCGCTGTCGGGGCCGAATCGGACGACGACCTGCAAATTGTGAAGGAACTCGGGTTCGACGGGGCACAGGGACATCTGCTCGGCCATGCCTTGAGCGCCGACGAGCTGGCGCTGGGTTGGCGCAACGGCCGCGTCGAACTGGGCTCGCAGCCGTGATCACCGCTGTCTGCTTCCTACTACTCGTGGCGTCGGTGCCCCTGTTCGGAGGCCGATTGGCACTGGTCGCCGAGGTACGCATCAAGCATGCGTGGACCATCGTTGCCGCCGTCGGCCTGCAGTTCTTCGTGCTGTTCGTCGCCCACGATCGGTTACCGGGCGCCCTTGCTGCCGGCCTGCACGTGCCGAGCTACGTACCGGCGCTGGCGTTCGTGTGGGTGAACCGAACCGTCAGGGGTATCGCGATCATCGTGCTCGGTGGCCTCCTGAACCTGGCCGCCATTGCCGCGAACGGCGGCGTGATGCCGGCGCGCGAAGACGCCCTCCGGACAGCGGGTTTCCCCGTCGACAACGAGGAGTTCCGGAACTCCGCGGTGCTCGAGAACCCCAAGCTCTCCTTCCTCGGCGACGTCTTCGCCGTTCCTGCCGGGGTGCCCTTCGCCAACGTCTTCAGCATCGGCGACGTGCTGCTGGTCGTCGGAGGCGGTGTGTTCGTGCACTCGGTCAGCGGTTCCCGACTGCCGCTCATCCGACGACGGCTCGGCGACGACCCACCAGCCCCGCGTGTTGCGAACGACGGTACCCATCCCATCGACCTGATGTCACAGATGGACGACGTCGAGGCAGTGGCGTTGCTGAGCTTCCTAGACAAACTGTCGACCTGGCCGACCGCGCAGCTCGACGAGGCCGTCCTCGCCGCGCACATCCATGCGTTCTCCTCGTTGACCAGAGATCAGGCGCTGCGCTTCGCCCGGCTGGCCGGCCACTGCCACCGACATCGCGAGACCGCCGTTGCGCTGGCCAACCGACGGATCACGACAGCACACGTCGAACTGCTGGCCGACGCAGCCAGGTCGGCGACGACGGCGTTCCTTCAGGACCGGACACGACTGCTGAGGATGGCTGCGACGCTCGAGCCGGCAGACTTCGAGGGCCGGATCGCGCACTGGATTCGGTCGGTGGACCAGCCCGTCTCGTGCCAGCCGGCGCAGGACCAGAACCCCCACCCCGTTCTGCAAGCCCGGCACCCACGTCTAGGGGTTCACACGCTTGCAGAAGAGGGCTGAGGTGGCGTGAGCTTGCGGAACCGGGTGGGCTGGAACGGGGCAGGTCAGGAGCCCGGGGCGATGACGACCTCGACCATGGCCACGTGCATGGTCTCCACTCGCTTTGGCTGATCGGCGAAGGCCGCCGCCCGCTCGGGGGAGGCCGCGAAGCGTTCGAACGCCTCGTCGAAGTCTCCTGGGTGGCTGACGGCCCAGGTCAGCTCGTTCCTCTCGCGGTCGGCCAGCATGAACTCGACCTTGAACCCGAACTTGGCCCGGGCCTCCATGATCGTTGGGAACCACGCGAGCAGATCGTCCATCTGCCCTTCGACAACCTCGTAGCGACGCAATTGAACAGCCATGAGCGGGCACCGTAGACCATTCCATACTCCTTGTCCCGCCCTCGGCGACGGATCGGGAGGGGGTCTTCTGGTGGACCATCGAGACCGTCACAGGCCGGCCGTAGGGTGGAACGATGTCCGTCTCCGTCGAGGGCCCAGTCTCGTCATCGCCCGTCGAGCCCCCCAGGCCGACTCCGGCCCAGGTGGCAACCGAGCTGCTGCGCCACGTCCAGGCGCTGGCGGGGCCCGACGCGGTACCTCGGGCCGAACAGATCGAGGCGGTCACCGCGGTCGTCGCCGGTCGACAGAGGACCCTTCTGGTGGCCCGTACCGGCTTCGGCAAATCCGCCGTTTATTTCTCGGCCACCCGCATGCTCCGCGACCGGGGTTGGGGGCCGACGGTCGTCGTCTCTCCGCTGTTGGCCCTCATGCGTGACCAAGTCGCCGCCGCTCGGCGCCTGGGACTTCAGGCCGCAACCATCAACTCGTCCAATATCGACGACTGGGCATCCATCGAGGCTCGCATTCTGGCCGACGAGATCGACCTGTTGCTCATCGCGCCGGAACGTCTGGCCAACCCAGGGTTCCGCAGCCGGGTGTTCACCACCATGCGCGGGCTGCCCTTCGCCTTGGTCTGCGACGAGGCACACTGCATTTCCGACTGGGGTCACGACTTTCGTCCTGACTACCGACGCCTCCGCACGCTCCTGGCCGAGCTTCCGTCCTGGACCCCGGTCCTGGCCACCACCGCCACCGCGAACCAGCGCGTCACCGACGACATCGCGGGGCAGCTGGGCGATCACACGCTGGTGCTGCGGACATCGCTCGACCGCGACTCGCTGTACCTCAGTGTCGTCGACCTCGACAACGATGCCCAGCGTCTGGCTTGGCTGGCCGAGAACCTGGCCGACCTACCCGGCTCGGGCATCGTCTACTGCCTGACCCAGGCCCAGGCCGAAGAAACCGCGGCCTGGCTCCGGAACCACGGCCACGAGGTCGAGGCGTACACCGGCGGCGTTCCGGCCGAACGTAGGCTCCAACTCGAAGACGGCCTCCGGGACAACCGGCTGAAGGCGCTGGTGGCGACGTCGGCACTCGGCATGGGTTACGACAAGGGTGACCTCGCCTTCTGCGTCCATCTCGGACTGCCACCTTCGCCCGTTGCGTACTACCAACAGATCGGGCGCGCCGGGCGAAACCTGGAGCGGGCCGAGGTCATCGCGCTGCCTCGCCCGGTCGAGGACGCCGCAGTGTGGCGGTGGTTCGAATCGGTGTCGCTGCCATCCGAGGCCATCTGCTCCTCGGCCCTCGACCAGCTCGACCGTATCCGCCCGACCTCACTTGCGTCCCTCGAGACCGCGGTCAACCTCGGCCGCAACCGGCTCGGCACGCTCATGAACATCCTCGAGGTCAACGGCGCTGTGGCCCGCAGTGACTCGGGTTGGGTCCGCACGGACACCCCGTGGACCTACGATCGCGAGTTGGCAACAACGCTCGGCGAACTTCGCCGCATCGAGTCCAACCAGATGCTGCAATGGGCCAAGCTCGACGGCTGTCGCCTGCGCTACTTGCGCGACGCGCTCGACGACGAATCCGCCTCTGATTGCGGCCGCTGCGACCAGTGCCTCACCGAGTCGCGCTGGCAGCACGCGCCCGACCCTGACCTGGTGGCCAAGGCAAACGACTTCCTTCGCGGCGGCGACTTGGTCGTCGAGCCGCGCAAACAGTGGCCCAACGGCCTGGCGGGCCCCAAGGGTCGCATAGCCCCCGATCGCCAGGCCGAAGCGGGTCGCGCCCTCGCCCGGCTCGGCGATGGCGGTTGGAGCACCCCGCTCGCGGCCCTGGTCCATGCCGCCGACCGCGGCGACGACATCGTCGTCCCCGATCAGCTCATCGACGCACTGGCCGCCCTGTTGAAGCAGTGGCCATGGCAGAAGCGGCCCACCTGGATCTGCCCCATGCCGTCACGTCGCCGATCGGCCCTCATCGACACCGTCGCCGGACGCCTCGGAGCGCTGGGCAAGCTGCCGGTCCACCACGCGCTGGGCTCGGGCCCGGCTGCTTCGTCTTCCGCCACCTACCAAGCCGACCAGGCCAACTCGGCCCACCAGGTCGCCAACCTCTGGGGTCGGATCGTCGCTGTCCCAGCGGCTCTGCCGGTCGACCCGACGGTGGCCGCCGGACCGGTCCTGTTGATCGACGACGAAACGGATTCTCGTTGGACGCTCACTGTGGCCGCCTTCGAGCTGACGGGAATCGGCGTCGCTCAGGTGATGCCCCTCGTGCTTCGAACCCGCTGAAGCCATGGCACCGACCATTACCGTGGACCGGTGCTCGCGCCGCAACTCGCACTGCAACTCGTCCAGGGATCCGTCGGGTTGGACCCATCGATCGAGCAGGCCCTCGAGCTGATCGGCATCTTCGTCTTCGGGGTCTCGGGCGGGTTGGTCGCCGTACGCAAGGACTTCGACCTCGTTGGGGTCATCGCTCTCGCGTCGGTGACCGCACTCGGAGGCGGACTCATCCGCGATGCACTGCTCGGCGACACCCCGCCGCCGGGACTCACCGAACCCAGCTCTTTGCTGGTGCCGCTGCTGGCGGCTGCCGTCGTCTTCGCCGCCCACGTCCAGATTGAGCGGCGCTGGCTGCGCCCCCACCTGGTGTTCGACGCGGCCGGGCTCGGGCTGTTCTGCGTCACGGGCACCGTCAAGGCGCTCACTTTCGGGCTCACCGGCATTGGCGCCGTCGCCCTCGGAGTCCTGACCGCGACCGGAGGAGGTGTCGGCCGCGACGTCCTGGCCCAAGAGGAACCCGTGCTGTTCCGGGCCGACACCGTGCTCTACGGGATCCCGGCCGCCTTGGGTGCAGGCGCCATCACCGTCGCCAACCACTACGGCCGCCTGTCCGGACCGACCGCGGCTGCAGTGGCCACGGCGGTGTTCGCCCTCCGAATTGCGGCTCTCCGATTCGCTTGGCATGCCCCTCGCCCCCGCAATCGCCGTCCGACGGGCGAGGGCGGCTGACTATCCGGCCGGGGCCACTGCCGCGCTCGTGCTGATCCGCGGCTCGCTGACGGCGAAGGCCACCCCGTCGACGAGGTCGATGAGGTGGGCATGGCCCACGTTGACCGGACGCCTCTCGACTCGATGTCCGCGCCGCTCCAACCCCTCCATCCACGTGCTTGAACCGCTGGGTTCGAAGACGACGTTGGGACGGTCCGGCTCGTACCACGTGTCGAAGTTGTTCGAGTCCGGAGGTTCGAGGACCCAGCGAGGGGCCGCGACAACGTGGGCCGGCATCTCCCTGTTGTGCAGGAGCCGCGTCAACATCTGCAACACGATCTGGGGCTGGGCGTCACCCCCCATCGATCCGAGCACCGTACGCAAGCCACCATCGAGGTGGGTCACGAGAGCAGGCGACAGCGTGTGTGGCGGGCGACGACGTGGGCCGTATTCGGCAGGATGCCCCGGGGTCAGTGAGAATCCGTTCCCCCGGTTGTGCAGGAACACGCCCGTACCGGGCACGACCAGATTGGCACCGAAGCCCGAAGCATTCGATTGGATCAGTGAAACACCGCCGCCCTGGCCGTCGACCGCGGTGAGGAAGATGGTCCCACCACCGGCGTAGGTGTCACCGAGATTGGCGACGGCGTCGGGCCGGATGTTCGCTCGCCGCGCGGCCAGCCGCTGCGGATCGAGGAGGGCCCAACCATCGGCACCGTCGTAGAGGCAGTCGTTGCGATCGAACCCGGCATGGCGGGCCGCCTCGACCAGGAAGTGCTGCCAGAGATCATCGGCACAGTCGGGCAGCTCGAGTCCCTCGGCAATGCGGGCGGAAGCCAACGTCAGGTAACCCTGTGAGTTCGGTGGGATGGTCCACACCCGATGACCCCACACGTCGATGGACAACGGGTCAACCCAATCGGCGTGCACATGATCGAGATCGGCCTGGTCGTATTCGCCCTCTCCAAGCGCCAAGAGCGCAGCACCGAACTCGCCACCGTAGAACGCCTCTCGGCCGCTCTCGGCCACCTGCTGCAACATTCGAGCGACGTCAGGTCGCCGCATGATCTGGCCCGGAACGAGGTCCTGGTAGTCGTCGGCACCGGCGACGCCCCGCACACGGCGCGATGCCGCGGCCAGGTACGCCGGCACCTCGAACCCGCGGGTTGCGCAACCGATCGCGGGTTCGAGCAACGTCGCCAGGGGCAGGATCGCGAACCGACGCGCAAGCGCGTCCCACCCGTCGACGCAGCCCGGCACCGGTGTGGTCCGGACGTCGCCGCGAAAGGGCATCCGAGTGTGCCCTTCGGATCGGAGTCGAGCCGGGTCAGCGCCGCTGCCCGCCCATCCTGAGGCGTTGATACAGGCGGGAGCACCTTGGTGCAGGTGGACCAGTGCGAACAGATCGCCGCCCAGGCCACACATGTGCTGGGTGGTGACGGCCAGAACCGCGGACGCCGCGATGGCCGCGTCCACTGCGTTGCCGCCCAACTCCAGCATCCGGGCCCCGGCTGCCGATGCTCGCCGATCCACCGTACAGACTGCGCCCCTGACGCTTCGTATCGCCAGTTCGTTCACACGCCGGACGTTACTCGAAGGCCGGGCAGGAGACCCCCCGAGCGAGTGCGGTAACGTCCGGAGATGGACACCGCTGACCGTCTCGAACTTCATGAACTGCCCTGCCGACTCGGCGACGCAATCAGCGAGCGGAACCGGGTGATCACCGGCCGGCGTCGTTCTCGCTGACACCTGATGGAGCTCTCCCCCCGCTCCTCGGCCTGGCTCGTCGATGGCGCTGCTTCGACGGAGGCCGACATCTACTCGACGCTCGCGCTCGGGCTCATGGCGGCAACGACACCGGCCTGGACCGAGCGCTACGTCAAACTGCTGGATACTGCCATCGGACGGGTACTCGCCGAGCGCCCCGTGGGCACCGAAGCCCGGACCGACCCCCTGACCGCGGTCGACCGGTTTGGCTTCGCAAGCCGCCTGGTGCTCCTCCTCGGCGTTCGGGCGGCTGTGTGCCGCGACCACGCGTGGAGCAGGCTCACCTTCACCGCCCACTCCCCCACCGAGTTCATCTGGACACCTGACGAGATCGCCAACTCGGTGGCGTCGAGGTTGCAGCGCCCCGACGGGTGCACCGACGGGGGCAGACTGAACGGCTCACTGTTGGCGGCGGCCGCTCTGGGGCTTCGACTCGCCGGCCACAGCGAGCCCGACCAGCCGTGGCCGATGCCCGACGAACACGCCGGACACGCCGGACACGCCGAGCGCCTCTGCACCATCCTGCTGATTTCGGCCCTGGCCGGGGAGGGCCAGGCCCTCGACCTGCTGGTCGACCGAGCACTCGGCGAGGTCGTCGCGGCGCTTCGAACCGGTGGCTCGGTCGACGGCGAAACAGCCGCGGTCGCCTTGGCGCTTGCCCGAGAGTTCGATCGCAACGACATCGTCCGCTCGCTGAGCGAACGATCGAATGGCCGGTTCGAGGACGAAGCCGCCGCCAGCCACCCAACCGCGGCCGCGCTGGCCGCGACCTCGGGGCCCGGCCGGCTGCGGAGCCTGACTCACGGGATCGACCAGCCGCTCGGCGCCGTAGTCGATCTCGACGAGGGAGTGGCATCCCTCAGTCGGGCCGAATGGATCGACGGCGCCTTACTCCTCCGTCTCCTCACCGTCGACGAAGACCCCGGAGCCTGGATGACCTTTCGGATCACCGGCGCCGAACCGCGTCTCTGGTACCTGACCGGAATCGACCGCTCCTGGATGGACGTGACGTCGAGCGCGGTCATCATGCGCGTCCCGCGAGTGAGCGGCACCCTCGAGCTCACCCCGGGCAGCTACTGAGCAGGCTCCTTTCGCCTGAACTGGGAGCCGCAGCTCGAGGTCAGGGCTTCTTCGGCTGCGGGCCCAGCGGGACGCCGGCGAGAATGATGCCGGTGATCTTCGACGGCAGATTCCGCATGAGATGATTTGCGCCCAGCCGGCGAGGCAGGCCGACGTAGGGCTTACCGCTCGCCACGGCATCGACCGCCACCTTGGCGATCGACTCCGGGCTCTTGTTGGGAACCAACCGGAGGAGACGGAGGCGCGTCAACATCGGGGCCAACTGCTCGGCGTTCTCGAGACTGTCCCACATCGGAGTGTCGACGGGCCCAGAGGCGATCACCGTCGTGCCTACCTCGGTGTCCTTCAATTCCAAGGCCAGGGTCGCGGCGAAGTTGGTGAGCCCCGCCTTGGTAGCGCAATACGCGGCGAGTCCTGGGAAACCGCCGGTCCCCGCCAGCGAACTCACGAACAGCAGGTGCCCATGGTTGCGGGTCAACATTTCGTCGAGGACGGCTCTGGTCAGAACCATCGGAGCCTCGAGGTTGAGCCGGGTCACGTCCCGGATCACTGAGCGATCGAGGGTATGGAAGAATGCCGACGTCTCGAGCCCGGCATTGTTGACCAGCACGTGGATCGGTCCGGCCTCGGCTTCGACTCGTGGAATCAATCCGTCGACGGCGGCGGAGTCGAGGAGGTCGACGGGAAAAGACTGACCTCCAACGGCCGCCGCGACCGATCGAAGCGCGTCGGCCGACCGCGCGGCAACCGACACCTTGGCCCCTCGCGCCCCGAACTCCTTGGCCATGGCCGCCCCGATCCCCCGGGATGCTCCCGTGATCAGAACATGCTGTCCGTCGAGCTCCATGAAGCGATCCTCGTCCACCCACCTCCGACGGTCAACCCGCGCTTCGGCGTCGAGGGTCGCCTCCAGGCCCCCGTTAACCTGGAAGTTCGTGAGTCTTCGCCGCCTACTCCGCACCCACCTCAGGCCGTACCGCAATGTGCTGTTCCTCGTGGTTGTCCTTCAAGCCGTCCAGACGGCTGCCACCCTGGCCCTCCCTGCGCTCAACTCCGATCTCATCGACAACGGAGTGCTGACCGGCGACAACGCGCACATCTGGCGGGTCGGCGGTGTCATGATGGGTTTCAGCGCCGTACAGATCGTGTTCGCCGCCATCGCTGTCTGGTTCGGCGCCAAGGCGTCGATGGCCTTCGGCCGAGATGTCCGCCGCGACCTCTTCCACCAGGTCACCGATTACTCGGCCCGCGAAATCGGTCGATTCGGCGCCCCGTCGCTCATCACGAGGATCACCAACGACGTACAACAGGTGCAGTCGCTGGTCGTGCTCGGTGCAACGATGATGGTCGCCGCGCCACTGACGATGGTCATCGGCATCGCGATGGCGGTGCGCGAGGACGCGGGCCTGTCGCTGATCCTGCTCGTCGTCATCCCCGCCACCGTCCTGGTCCTCGGCCAGGTCGTGTACCGGATGGTGCCGGCCTTTCAGAAGATGCAGCTCCGGATCGATCGGGTCAACGGCGTGCTCCGTGAGCAGATCACCGGCCTCCGTGTCGTGCGTGCCTTCGTGCGCGAACCCGAGGAATCCGAACGGTTCGCCGTAGCCAATACCGCGCTGACCGAGACGTCGCTTCGCACCGGGCGCCTGATGGCCTCGATGTTCCCGACTGTGGGCTTGATGGTGAACGTGTCGAGCCTCGCCGTCCTGTGGATCGGTGCCGATCGGATCGCGAGCGGCAACATGCAGCTGGGTTCGTTGGTCGCCTACATCAGCTACCTGATCCAGATCCTGATGGCGGTGGTCATGGTCACCTTCATGGTGTCGATGCTCCCTCGCGCCGCAGTTTCGGCCGAGCGCATCGTCGAGGTGCTCGACACCCAGTCATCGGTCACTGTGCCAGAACAGCCGGTCAGGTCGCTCGCCGAACACGGCGCCCTCGAGTTCCGCAACGTCGGCTTCCGATACCAAGGAGCCCAGGAGCCCGTGCTTCACGACGTGTCGTTCCGGGTCGAAGCCGGGCAGACCATCGCCATCATCGGCAGCACCGGCGCGGGCAAGACCACACTGGTCAACCTCATCTCGCGCCTGTTCGACGCCACCGAAGGCACCGTCCTGGTCGATGGCGTCGACGTCCGCCGGCTCGATCCCGACTTGCTGTGGGGAAAGGTCGGCTACGTTCCCCAAAAGGCCTTCCTCTTCTCAGGGACCGTCAGCTCGAACCTGCGCTTCGGCCGGCCTGACGCCACCGAAAGCGAGCTGTGGCAAGCGCTCGAGATCGCTCAGGCCTCAGGGTTCGTCCAGGCCATGCCGGAGGGATTGGAGAGCAACATCGCGCAAGGAGGATCGAACGTTTCGGGCGGCCAACGACAACGGCTCTCGATCGCTCGCGCCCTGGTCGCAACCCCGGAGATCTACGTCTTCGACGACTCATTCTCGGCCCTCGATCTGGCTACTGACGCCCGGCTTCGCGCCGCGCTCGAACCCGAGACAAGGGACGCGGCGGTGGTCATCGTCGCCCAACGCGTCTCGACCATCGCCAAGGCCGATCAGATCCTCGTCCTCGAAGACGGCCGGGTCGTCGGCCTGGGCACCCACCGTCAGCTCCTCGACGACTGCCCTACCTATGCCGAGATCGTCGCTTCCCAGCTGGGAGAAGGGGCGTTGGCGTGACCGCGCACCACAACGCCCCAGCCGGCAACGGTCGGTCCGACGACGACGAGGTCATCTCCACAACCGGCCGCGTCGCTCGGCGAGGCAGTTTCGGTCCCGGGGGCGGCGCCGGGATGCCGACGGAGAAGAGCAAGAACTTCGGCAAATCGCTGCCTCGGCTGGGCGAGATCCTCGGCCACGAGACACCGCTGCTCATCGTGGTGCTCCTGCTCACGGTGACCAGCGTCGTCCTTGTCGTCCTGGGTCCCCGTCTCCTCGGACAGGCCACCGACATCGTCTTCGACGGGTTCCAGGCCGGCGAGATCGACTTCGACGCCCTCCACCGCAAGCTGTTCGTTATCGCCGGCATCTATCTCGGGTCGTGGATCCTCGGCTACACCCAGGCCTACTTGCTCGCGGGTGCGATCCAGCGGGCCATGTTCGCGCTCCGTGAGTCGGTGCAGAGCAAGATCAACCGCCTGCCGCTGGCATACATCGACCGCCAGGCCCGCGGCGACTTGCTCAGCCGGGTGACCAATGACATCGACAACCTTGCGCAGAGCCTGCAGCAGACGACCAGCCAGATCGTGTCCTCAGTGCTGACGCTCGTCGGCGTCATCGCCATGATGTTCATTATCTCGCCACTGCTCGCCGCTGTCGCGCTGGTCACCGTGCCCCTCTCGGTGTGGCTGATGAAGATCATCGGCGGCAAGGCCCGGCCTCGCTTCATCTCGCAATGGCGTCACACCGGCAGCCTCAACGCGCAGGCCGAGGAGGTGTTCACCGGTCACGCCATCGTCAAGAGCTTCGGCCGCCAACGGGACGTCGAAGCTCGGTTCCGGGACGACAACGACCAACTGTTCGAGGCGAGCTTCGCCGCCCAGTTCATCGCCAGTCTCATCCAGCCGGCGATGAACTTCATGGGCAACGTCCAGTTCGTTCTCATCGCGGTGGTCGGTGGGTTACGTATCGCCAGCGGCGCCATCACCGTCGGCGACATGCAGGCCCTCATTCAGTACGCGAGACAGTTCTCTCAGCCACTCACCCATCTGGCCGCCATGACCGCCACCTTCCAGTCGGGCATCGCATCATTGGAGCGGGTCCTCGAACTGCTCGACGCAGACGAGGAATCCGCGGAGCAGGCCACCACGCCGAATCCCGGGCCGGTTCGGGGCCGAGTCGCGTTCGAGGACGTTCACTTCGCCTACACCCCGGACCAACCCCTGATCGAGGGTCTCGACGTGGTGGCCGAGCCCGGCCAGACCGTGGCCATCGTCGGACCGACCGGGGCCGGCAAAACCACGCTGGTCAACCTGCTGATGCGGTTCTACGACCTCGACCGGGGGCGGATCACCCTCGACGGTCGGGATATCGCCGGCTTCCCTCGCCGCGAGCTCCGCTCGAAATTCGGCATGGTCCTCCAGGACACGTGGCTCTTCGGCGGCACGATCCGCGAGAACCTGGCCTACGGCAACCCGGCCACCACCGACGAACAGATCAAGGAAGCGGCCCGCATCACCTACGTCGACCGCTTCGTGCATTCGTTGCCGGACGGCTACGACACCCTCATCAGCGACGACGGCGACAATCTGTCGGCGGGCGAGAAACAGCTCATCACCATCGCCAGGGCGTTGCTGGCCGACCCATCCATCCTGATCCTCGACGAGGCCACCAGTTCGGTCGACACCCGCACCGAGGTGCTCATCCAGCAGGCGATGAAAGCGCTGTGTCACGAACGCACCAGCTTCGTCATCGCCCACCGTCTGTCCACCATCCGCGGCGCCGACGTGATCTTGGTCATGGACGGTGGCCGCATCGTCGAGCAAGGCGACCACGAACAGCTCATCGAGCAGGACGGCCCCTACACCCGCCTCTACCAAGCCCAGTTCGCCGGCCAGGCAACTTGAGCGACGGCAAGCGGTCGGTGACCTTGTGCCCTGGCCCCCGCCTGCCGAATCGGGTGATCATCGGGAACACCGAATCAGCGAAGAAGGGAGCCGCGCATGCCAGGGCCAAGATCGATCATGGTGGCTGTGGACCTGCCCGCGTCCGCCAATCAGTTGGCTTCAGTCGCTGAACTGGCGACCGCATGCGGCTGGCCGGTCCGCCTGGTCCACGTCGCCGCTCCTGCCTCCGCTTTCATCGGCTTCGACGAACCCGGCGGCGCCTACGACGAGGAAGCGCGGGCCGCCAAGATCCAGCGCGAGTCCGACGAACTCGAGGCCATGGCCGAGTCGCTACGAGAGATGGGCGTCACGACCGGAGCCGCCGTCCTGACCGGGCCAACGGTCGAGGTCCTGGTCAAGGAAGCCGAGCAGCACAACGCCGCCATGATCGTGCTCACCGATTATCGACATCGAACGGCCCACCGCGTGGTGTTCGGCAGCGTCGCCTCGTCGCTGCTGAAGGTCGCTCCGGTGCCGGTCCTCGTGGTACCCCAGGGCGAAGGCACCACCGACCCCGGATTGTCGGCCGCGGTCGAGCGGCTGCTCGACGTGATCGAGCGGCAGGAACCCACGCCCGAACTGACCGCGCTGAAGATCCAGGCCGAGGAACAGCTGGGCAGCGGCCCCGAACCCGGCAAGGGTTGGATGCGGGACGGCATCCATCACTTCGAGACCGATCACCCCAGCTTAATCCGTGCGCTCTGCGATGTCGGGTACTACCTGAGCGGTACCGGCATCTGAACCGGGCCCGGCCCGGGGTCGTGGACTACGTTGCCTACATGATCACCGTGCACGCAACGACTCCTCGCCTGGAAGCGGCCATGGCCCGCTACGGCATCAAGAACTCGACGGCCATCCAGGTCGGCGACATCATCATGTTCAGCGGCCTCACCGGCCTCGACCTCGAGACCGGCCAAGCGATCGATGGCGACACCGCCGCCCAGGCGAGGCACACCCTCGGCATCTTCGCCGACATCCTCGACGATCTCGGCCTGTCCCTCGACCACGTCGTCAAGGTCAACGCACACCTGGTGAACCTCGATGAGTTCGCAGCCTGGAACGAGGTGTTCCTCGACGTGTTCGACGCCCCCTACCCCTGCCGCACAACCGTCGGAGCCTCGTTGATCGTCGGTCTCATCGAGATCGAAATCACCGCTTCCGTCCATCCCCGACGCTGACCTGAAGCGTCCAGACCGCACGAACTCGGGACCCCCGTGAACTACGACGATGTCATCGCGGTCGCCTTCCAGGCTTCGCCCCCCGAGGCCGTGTCCCCACCCACCCGAGAGCCGAGTCCGGCTCGGCGCTTCCGCGACGCCATCGAACCGTTGGCCATGCACGCTGTCTGGTCCCGCACGACGGTCGAGGCGTTGACCGCGCTCGGCCTCGACTTCTTCACCGGATACGTCTGGGGCAGAGCAGCCGCCCTGGGCAACCCATCTCCAGGAGTCGTGGTGTCGTCCTTCGCCGTGTTCGAGCCGTCGTTGCTCACCGGGGCGTACGAGCGGGCACGCGCCAGCGCCGACCGCGCCGCGGTGTTGGACGCCCGCACGACCGCCACGATCGCGAGCCTCGAGGCTGCGCTCGGGATCGGCCGGGACGATCCGAGCCTGCGATGGATGGCCAACACCTTGCGAACCGCTACCAGCTCCGCTCACACCGCCGGCAAGCCCCTCTACTCCGGATTGCTGGACCAGGACTGGCCGTCCTCTCATCTCGGAACCATCTGGCACGCCTGCGAGCTCGCCCGGGAGCACCGAGGAGATACGCACATCGCGGTCTGCGTGCAACGCGGCCTCGACCCCGCCGAGATGAACATCCTCACCGAGCTCTGGGTCGGCTATCCCTTCGGCACCTACAGCGCCAGTCGAGCCTGGTCGACCGAGGTCCTCGACGCCGCGGCGCATCGTTTGCGCGACCGCGGTCTCATCGAGGACGCTTCAGTTCCAGTCGAGCTGTCTGCCGAGGGTCGCGCGTTCCGTGGCGAGATCGAACGCGACACCGATCAGCTTCAGTACCCCATCATCGACGCCCTCGGGCCCGATACCGCCGCGGTCGTCCAACAACTCGACAACTGGTCACAGCAGTGCATCGCCGCACGCTCGTTCCCGCCGAACGTGTACAAGCGCGCCGCCGGGTGACGTATATTTCCTCGTTTATCTCTTTTAAATCGTTGATGATGCGAACAAGTGTGCTATCATGCGTGCATGTCTTCGTAAACCCTCGAGGCCGATCGGTTCGAGACAACCTCTCTTTTCGACTACGACGCCGGCGACACGTTGCTCGCCGCGGTCCAGTCGTCAACCGTCGAGGCCGAGGCGGCAGAGATCCAACTCCTGGACCGATTGGCCGACGTCGTCGACGGTGAGGCGTTTCGAGCCGACGGCGCCTCGTCGCTGACCGCTTGGCTCAGACGTCGACTGAACCTCGATGTGCCCACCGCGCGCCGGTTCGCCCACACCGCCCGTCTCCTGATCGTGCTGCCCGAATTGCGGGCTGCGGTGACCAACGGCTCGACCAGCCTGTCTCACCTACGCCTGCTCGAGCGGGTCGCGACCCAACCCCGTCACGACCACCTAGGAAAGTACGCCGAACAACTCGTCGGCTACGCCTGCACCCTCGGTCTCGACGACTACCGAACGGTCTGCGAACACTGGGCCGACCTCGTCGACAACGATGTTTGCCCGACCGAAATCCCCGCCGGGCACCTCCGGTTCTCGCCCACCCTGTTCGGCCAGGCCGACGTCGCCGGCCGTCTTTCCGCCGACCAAGCCACCGTGCTCGGCGAAGCCATCAGCCTCCTCAACCGGCCCGATCCCGCCGACGCCCCGGTCAAGCGAACCAACGCCCAGCGCAACGCGGACGCCCTGGCCGATCTGGCCCACCACTATCTCAACAGAACCAGCCTCAACAGAACCAGCCTCAACAGAACGGGCGAAGCCGACGATGCTTCCGACGAACAGACGTCGGGCTCGAGTCGCAGCCGGAACCGGGCCGCCGTCGTGATCGACCTCGACACCCTGACCCGCCGGCTCCCCGAACTGTGGGACGACGACCGCCT
>JAQCHM010000469.1 GCA_027730885.1 Actinomycetota bacterium
GACACCCTCGACCAGATCATGACCGACCTGGCCGCTTTCGCGGCCGGACGAGGAGCCGAGGTCACTGCGGCCCAGTCGAACTCCGAAGGTGCCTTGGTCGATCGGCTGCAGGAGGCCCGCGGCTGGGCCGACGGCGTGGTGTTCAACCCCGGGGCCTACACCCACTACAGCATCGCCCTACGCGACGCCGTGTCGGCCATCTCGATCCCGGTGGTCGAGACCCACTTGTCGAACGTGCACGCGCGTGAGGAGTTCCGCCACAAGTCGGTCCTCTCCGCCGTCTGCCTGGGCGTCGTCGCCGGATTCGGTCGCAACAGCTACTTCGTCGCGCTCGACGGACTGCTCCGCCACCTCGACCGTTAAGAAGGTACAGCGTCAGTCGAAGATGACGGTGCGATGGCCGAGGAGGAAGATCCGGTCCTCGGCCTGAGCCTTGACGGCGCGAGACAGGACGAGCCGCTCGACGTCGCGGCCTTTGACGACCATGCTCTCGGCAGTGTCGCGGTGGGTGACCGGCGCGATGTCCTGGCTGATGATCGGGCCTTCGTCGAGTTCGGCGGTGACGTAGTGCGCGGTGGCGCCGATGAGCTTGACACCGCGTTCCCATGCCTGGTGGTAGGGCTTGGCCCCTTTGAAGCCGGGCAGGAACGAGTGATGGATGTTGATGGCCCGACCTTCGAGTCGGGCGCACAGGTCCGTCGACAGGATCTGCATGTACCGGGCCAGGACCACGAAGTCGATCTGGTGCTTCTCGATGAGTTCGACGATGCGAGCCTCGGCCTGGTCCTTGGTCGAGGGCGTGACCGGGAGATACTCGAAGTCGACTCCGTTGCGAAGGGTGACGTCATGGAGGTCGGGATGGTTCGACACGACCAACGGGATGTCGAGGCCGAACTCGCCCGAGTTCCGACGGTAGAGCAGGTCCAGCAGACAGTGGTCGTACTTGGAGACCAACAGGAGGGCTCGCCGCGGTTGGTCTTCGCGTCGGACGCCGAACGTCGCTCCCAGGGCGTCGGCCCGAGGTTGGAGCGCATCCTCGATGGCGCTCGCCTCGAAGATGTCGGTCTCGAACCGGGTGCGCATACAGAACGTGACCGTTGTCGGATCGCTGAACTCTGCGTTCTGGAGGATGTTGGCGTCGAGGTCGACCAGACCCTGGGAGATGCTGGCGACGACGCCTTTCTGGTCGGGGCACGACAGGCGGAGGATGAAGACGGGCATGGCAAGCGAAAGGTTAACCCCGGACCCGCGCCGAGCGACCCGCCGAGGCGCCGCTCAGCCGCGGACCTCGCGAAGGATGGACGTGAGGCGAGCGTGGTCGTCGGGGTTGTTGACCGGGATCGAGAACTCGATGCGATCGATGATGGCCCCGTAGCGCTGGTGGAGCTGCGCGCCGATGGTGTCGTAGGTGCCGATGGTGGCGACGCTGTGCAGCATCTCGTCGTCGACCACCAGGACGAGCTCCTCCCAACGCTGAGCCTTCGAGAGCGCGGCCGCCTTGTCGGCTTGGTCACCCCAGTCGTGGATCTCCCAGGCTCGCCGATAGGCCGGGGTGGAGAGGTAGAACGCGGCTCGGGCTCGGACCGTCTCGGCCACGGTCGCCAACGTCGCCTCGTCCGGGGCGGATCCGATCAGTGGCTTGAGGCAGATCTCGACCTCGGCCAACGTCTTGCCTGCCCTGGCGGCCCCTCGCTCGACTGCGGGACGGACCTCCTCGACGATGAATTTCGGCGTGCACACGGGGTGCAACCGCACCCCATCGGCCACTTCACCGGCCACAGCGCACATGTTCGGACCGATGGCTGCGATGTGGACTGGAATGTGCGGGTGCTCGATCGGCCCGGGGTCGAACAGCGGAACCATGAGGCTGAGGTTGTAGTGCTCGGACTCGAAGGCGAGGGTCTCGCCGGTCTGCCAGTTGTTCCACACCGCTCGCATCGCCTGGACGTAGTCCCGCATCCACGGGGCAGGCGCGTGCCACTCCATGCCGAAACGTCGGCGCACGTGGCCCCGGACCTGTGACCCGAGTCCGAGGGTGAAACGGCCGCCCGAGAGCTTCTGGAGTGACCATGCGGACATGGCCGTGATGGTCGGGCTGCGGGGAAAGGCCATGGCGACCGAGGTGCCGATACCGACCGTCGAGGTGGCCGCGGCCCCGAGCGCCAGGAGCTGATACGGGTCGTCCTTGGTCTCCTCGACGAGCACCGTCTCGTAGCCGAGGGATTCGACCACCGCCGCGCCCTCACCGAACCGGGCGATGTCGAGTCCGATCTCGGGGGCGCGCAGCCCGGGGTCGAGCTTGCCGAGGGGGAGGAGGGTCTCGGGTTTCACGGCCGAGATCATCCCGCATCGGAGCATGTGACGGCTAATCGGTCGCCGAACCTCGGTTGGCGTCGGTTTCGGGCCGATGATGGAAGAGCCCTGGATTCCGCGCAGGCGCCCCGGCCCGAACGCGGCCGTAACCCCGAAGTGACGAACGATGAACACCCACACACGGCCTGATCGCGGCCGTTCCGCTCCGACGAGAACCGCCCGTCTGCTTGCTTTCGTCGGTGGACTGGCGCTCAGCCGCCAAGCCGCCATCCCCATGCTCCGCCGAGTCGGAGCATCGCCCGTCCGCCACCTGCCCCG
>JAQCHM010000470.1 GCA_027730885.1 Actinomycetota bacterium
GGAAGCAACTGCGGCCATCAGCCCGCAAAACTAGCGGGCGTGAGCAGGGGCCGTATCAGCGACCGCCGCGACCCCGGCTCGAGCCGCCGCCCTGCCCACTGTTGCCAGGTGTCTCGGAGGTATCGGGCTCATCGTCGTCATCGGAATCGTCGTCATCATCATCTGAGTCGTCGGAGTCGTCGGAGTCGTCTGAGTCGTCTGAGTCGTCGGAGTCATCCTCGCCATCGTCGTTGCCCTTGCCGCAGGACGACTGGGCGGCCTCGGACACAATGGAGCCCCGCGGCCCCTCGATGTCGTCATCCTGGGCGACGCTCGACACGTAATCGCCGTGGTTTCCATCGCATCCGACGTCCCCGTAGGCCGTCCCGTCAGTGAGAACTGGGATGCCGGCGTCGGTCGTATCGGTCGTGTCGATCCCATCGGTCGTCTCAGTCGTGTCGGTACCGTCGGTCGTGACCGTCGTATCCGGCGCGTCGGTGGTATCGGTCTCCACCAGCTCGCTGATGTCCTCGACCGGGTCGGTCTGCACGATGGGCAGGTTCCCCGTAACTGCTGCCGCCGACGTGGCGGTCACCACCGCCGCGGTACCCGCCAACGATGCCAACTTGTTGGCCAACAGTAATTTTCCGATCACGTGGGTTCTCCTCGTTACGCCAGGGGCGTTGTTCCATCGTCGACGCCGACGCTTGCACCACCTCATCGGAGGAACGGGTCTCGAAACTTGAGCCCTTCAGGTTATTTCGCTCAGCCGCCTTCAGACAACTTCACGCGAAGCTGTCGCCCGGATCGGGAGCGACCGGGAGCGGATCGACGGAGCCTGCCAGGAGCACCTCGCCCTTGGGTTCGGTGGTCGACCAGACGGGGTCGAGCGCTGAGCACCGAAGCTGGACCGGAGCGGGGCCGTGCGGCGTGAACTCCCAGAGCAGGGCCGGTCGATAACCGTGCCAGCGAACTGCGAAGTCGAGGATGCCGAGGGGAGAGCGGGCGTGATGCACCTCGACGTTGCCGCCGCGCCACGCGGTGGCGAAGTTGGGAAGGAGCTCGACCGTCGAGGTGTCGACCTCGGTCAGCATCAGGTTCCGCACGTCGAGCCAGAAGCGAGCGGCCGCCACGACATCGTCCCGGCCGAAAGCGCCCGATCCCCCCGCAGCTTCCGACGTTCGCTCCACCGACGCCAACGAGGTTCCGATGGTCGGCGCACGGGGTGACGGCACCAATGCAGTGACGTCGGCGACCAACCGCGCGACGTCGTCGGGTCGGCCCGCTCCACGACAGGCCCACGCCAAGCCGAGAACCGCAGCGACCCGTTGCTCTTGGCTGGCCGACGCCCGGTTGTGGTCGACCAGCGCGACGAGCTGGGCCAACGGCTCGAGCACGCGCGTCGCGAGTTCTCGATCGTTCAACGCGGCAGCCGACCATCCGACGGCGAAGGCCAAGGACGATCGGGCCGCGGCCGACGGCTCCGGCGTGAAGGTCTGAGGCGTGAAGGTCTGAGGCGTGAAGGTCTGAGGCGTGAAGGTCTGAGTGGGGAAGGTCTCGGCGAACTGGGCCAGGTTGCCCGCAACGGCGTGGACAGCGCCCGACGCGGCCCCGGCGAGTAGCAACAGCGCGGCGGAAGCATCGGGTTCGCCGGACAACGATTCGAACGGCGTGCGTGACAGATGGAGGCGGGCGCGGGCGGCGCCGGCTCGTTCCGAGAGCCCATTGTCGGGGAGGAGGAAACGCCCGCCCCTGTCAACCACTGCGTTCCAACCACGCGAGACCGCATCGCTGCTCGGCGCGTGCGAAGGGTCGAGCGTGTGACCGACCGACCCGGCGTCGGCCGATGTCGGCACGAGAAAGCGGATGGTCGCCCGGTGCGGCAGCGGGAAGACCAGCACGGCGTAGGACCCCGAGCCATGGGCCCGTCCGTCCGCGGAGGCGCTCGATCCGAAGCCCCCCAGTCCGTCGCCGGCTTGAAGCACGATCAGCGGGTCATCGCTCGACACCGCTGCATCGGAGGCCGCTCTCGGCAACGAGACGACGACTCGACCGTCGCGAACGACCCGATGGGCATCGATGACGAACGCGGCCGCTTGGGCCGTCGTGCCACGGCCATCTGTTTTGCCGGTCACCCCGTACGGGCGCACCGCAAGCGCAAGCGTCACCGGCGTGGGCGACGCGTTCTCGACCTCGATCACCGTGACCGGCGTCCCGGCAACCATCGCGCCGTAACAGCGATGGAGCGCATCTCCCCTCGGCACACGCAGCGCGGTCTCGATCACCGGCCCGGCTCCCAGCCGGCGTTGACGCATGGTGGCCTCCCGAGCGGGGAAGTACCACCGGTCTTCGGCACCAATCCACCAGTCGAGACTCCACTCCTCGTTCGATCGCTGGACGAGGCCTCCCCGATCGACCGAGGTTGGTGCGGCGTCGTCATAGAGCCCGACCAAGGTCGAGCCGGCATCAGCCGGCCGTTCGACCGACCGAGGACCCAGGCTGCGAACCGTCGGACGGTGCACCGTCAATCGGACCTCGGTCGGGCGCGGGATGGACTCGGTCACCCGCTCACCCTACAAACCCGTCCTGAGGACACGCCGTTAGCAGGATGCGGAAAAGCGGGGCCCGTGGCGTGGGGTGAGTCTCGGCGGG
>JAQCHM010000471.1 GCA_027730885.1 Actinomycetota bacterium
GGAGGTCCTTGGCACGCTCGCGGTTCGTGAGCACGAATGCTCCGACCCCGGTGACCGGAATGTCGCAATCGAGCATCGACATCGGTTCTGCGATCATCCGGGCAGTCATGTACTCGTCGTGTGAGAGCGGCCGATCGTGCCAGTGCGACCATGGGAGCTGGGCACCGGCGGCCCGTGCGGCGACGGCGACGGTCGCCATGTGTTCCCTGGTGGCTCCATAGCGCTGCATGTACTCGTTGTACGTCAGCGCGATGTGGGTCGGTGGACCCCAGAAACCATGCGGCGCGGTCCACTGGTCGTGTCCCGTGGCGTGTGTCATCGGATTGGAGTGGTACCGCCCAGGCGGGTTGTACATCGCTCGGTGGACGACCACGTAGTCGGCGGCGCCGCTCGCGATTGCCTCGGTCGCGAGGATCACGGAGCCGCAGATCTGACCGAGGCCCTGGAACCCGCAGAGCCAGCGCGGTTGGACGCGGAGTTGATCGACGACCCAATCGGCGGTGACGATCTCGATACCGTCGGTCAGCGGTCGTCCGCCCGACGAAGGGAACAGCGCTCCGGTGGTGAAGCCGTCGATATCGGGCATTTCGAGCCCGGCATCGGCCACCGCTTCGCGGATCGTCCGCAGCGTCAGCACACCGAGCCCGACGTCAGCGGTCCGACGAATCGGACTGTGGGCGTAACCGACCAGGGCGACCTCGCCGGCTGCTGTGAATCGACCGGTCATGACGGATCCTCCTCGAACAGTGGGACTCGCGTGCCCTCGCCGCCGTCGGCGAAACACGCTCGCAACCGGAGACCGACGCGCAGAGCGTCCTCGTCGATGCCGCTCAGACGAGCGAGGAAGCGAAGACCGTCCTGCTCGTCGAGCTCGACTTCGCCGACGATGTAGGGGACCTGATCAGCGAAGCCGGGGAGCAGAGCGTCGCGCACGATCGTCCACGTCGCCAATCGGCCGCGTCCGCTCACCGGCGTCCAGTCGAACGACGGCGGATCGGCATGGCAGTTGGGGCACACCATGCGAGGTGGGTAGGACTGCCAGCCACACGAGTTGCAGCGCTGTGTCGCGAGCTGCCCGTTCTTGGCCAACTGCCAGAACGCCTCCGTGGACTCGTTGGCCACGGGGATCGGTGGTGCGTTGCGCACCTCGTCGTGCGTGCTCGATGTCATCGTGTCTTCCCGTCGGGTTGGTGATCTCGGTCGCCGGGAAGCCCCCGGCGACGTGGTCTACGGTGCTTCTGCCCACCACCGTTCAGGAGCGAGGCTGCCTGATCGTCGGCTGGACCACATTCGTCAACGGCCAAACTGATCCTGTGCCTCGTTGCGACGACGACGTCGGGCTGCGGAGCGGCTGGGAGTCGCGAGAGTGTGGTGGGCGCAGGCATGGGGTCAGACCAGGTCGAGGACGCCTCGGTTGAGTTCGCCCGCATCGAGATCGGCGATCGCCGTTCCGATGTCGGCAAGGTCGTACCGACGGCTGACCATCTCGTCGAGTTGGAACTTGCCTTCGAGATAGAGCTGGATGATCATCGGAATGTCGTGGTGCGGTCGCGTCGACCCGTAGCGGCATCCGAAGATCGACTTGTCGTTGTACAGAGTGTTCACCACAAAGGTGGCCTCGGTGCCCAGCTTGGGTACACCGAGCATCGTGCAGGTTCCGCCCCAGTCGAGCAGGTCGATCGAGTTGCGGATGAGATCGGGGTGGCCGACGCACTCGAACGCGTGGTCGACACCATTGGGCAGGCCCAGATCCTTCACCGCCGCGACGAGGTCGTCGACCTCGCGGGCATTGATGAAGTCAGTGGCGCCGAACTGCTCGGCCACGGCCTGCTTGGCAGGGTTGGCATCGACGACGACGATTCGAGACGCGTTGGAGAGCCGTGCCGCCTGGATGACGGACTGACCGATTCCGCCCGCTCCGATGACCACGACCGTCTCGCCGATCTGCACACGCGCCCGGTTGAGGACCGCTCCGGCCCCCGTGACGACGGCGCACCCGATCAGGCAGGCCGACGACAGCGGGACCCGGTCGTCGATGACGATCGCCTGGTGCTCATGGACGACGGTGTGTTCGGCGAACACCCCGGCGTTCGCGAACTGATAGACGGGCGCACCATCGATCGTGAACCGCTGTGTCAGCGCCCCGAACGAGCCACGACAGTGCGTCGGCAGGCCGCGGTCGCAAGCGTCGCACTGGCCACAGTTGCCGAGCGTGGTCAGGACGACGTGGTCGCCGACCTTGACCTTCGACACCGCGGAACCGACCGCCTCGACGATGCCGGCGCCCTCGTGGCCGAGTATGACGGGTGTCGGGAATGGGATGGTGCCGTTGAGTACCGAGATGTCGCTGTGACACAGCCCCGCATGATGGATCCGGACCCCCACCTCGCGTGGGCCGGGTTGCCCAATCTCCACATCGTCACGGACGTGCAGCTCGCCGTCCCAAAGAATGCCTCTCATGTCGTCTCCTTCATCGTCGAATCGTGGCCTGCCGACCATGCCATCATCGTTCGTCTCATCCTTGCCACACGACGCTTTGCATCTCGCTGTATGCCGCGAGCGCGTACGAACCGCCATCGCGACCGACGCCGCTCTGCTTGAAGCCTCCGAACGGCGTCTCGGGGTTCCG
>JAQCHM010000472.1 GCA_027730885.1 Actinomycetota bacterium
GTGACGAGCAGGGCGCAGCCTTCGACAACGGTGACCGTCGGTCCTCCAGAGCCCTCGGCCACCAGCAGGTCATGGCGTACCAGCGTTGCCAGATTCCCCTGGTGGGTGGGCGGGTTGGCCCGGATCATGTCGTGGGTCTCCAAATAGGGAACCATGCGGGGCAGCTCCTGGAAGAGCACGATGTCGGGCGACCATCCCAGGACCCGCTCACGCACGGCGTGCTCGGAGTGCTCGAGACCCCATGACAGCGGAGCCTCGTCGGACCGTTCGAGCATGGCCACGTTCCACGAGACGAACGTGCGCTTCGACCGCCTCATCGGCCGGGACCGAGCCCTACAGGCTCATGGCTGGAGGACCGGCGCGAGCCAGCGCTCGGCTTCGGCGACGTCGATGCCCTTGCGGGCGGCATAGTCCCGGAGCTGATCCGGCCCGACCCGCCGGACGCCGAAGTAGCGACTCTGGGCATGGGAGAAGTACAGCCCGCTGACTGACGACGCCGGGGTCATCGCGTATGATTCCGTGAGGGCCACCCCGATGGCGGCCTCGGCGTCGAGCAGTTCGAAGATCGTCCGCTTCTCGGTGTGGTCCGGACACGCCGGGTATCCGGGCGCGGGCCGGATACCCCGGTAGCGCTCCTTGACCAGTTCCTCGAGATCGAAGTGGGTGGCGTCGTAGCCCCACAATTCGGTGCGCACCAGATGGTGGACGTACTCCGCGCACGCCTCGGCGAATCGGTCGGCCAGCGCCTTTGCCATGATCGAGGAGTAGTCGTCACCTGCGGCTTCGAAGGTTGCGACTCGTCGTTCCAGTTCCCCGTTGATGGTGACGGCGAACCCGCCGACGTGGTCGACCAGGTCGACGTCTTCGGGAGCCACGAAGTCGGCCAGAGCCAGATTGGGTCGACCGTCGCTGTGTCGCACCTGCTGGCGCAGCGTGTGGAGCACCCGACGGCCCATGACGCCCGAGGCGTCGGGTACCCGGAGGACGAGATCGTCGCCATCGGCGTTCGCCTGCCAGAACCCAACAACTGCCTCGGGCACCAGCCAGCCGCCTTCGACGATCTCGGCCAACATGATCTGCGCGTCAGCGAACAGATCACGGGCCGCGGCACCGATGAGCGGGTCCTCGAGGATGCGGGGATACGTGCCAACGAGATCCCAACTGCGGAAGAAGGGCGTCCAGTCGATGTAGGGAACCAGCGCCCTTGCCGTCAGTCCGGGAACGATTCGCGGGCCGAGGTAGGTGGGCGCAGGCGCCACCCCGGCCGACCAGTCGATGGCCAGGCGATTCGAGCGGGCCTCGGCGATCGGCACGGTCTCGCCACCGCCGCCCGCTGCCCGGTTCTCGCGGATGACTCGGTACTCCTCGGCCACGCGCTCGCGGATGGGAGCGAGCTCGATCCCCGCCTCGTCGACCCGAGCCCGCTGCTCACCCAGCAGCTCGCTGACGACACCCACGGCACGAGAGGCGTCGGACACGTGGATGACGCCGTGCGAGTAGGCCGGTTCGATTTTGACCGCGGTATGCACACGGCTGGTGGTCGCACCGCCGATGAGGAGGGGTAGGGCAATACCCTGGCGTTCCATCTCGGCCGCGACGTGCACCATCTCGTCCAGGCTCGGCGTGATCAGCCCGGACAGGCCGATGGCATCGGCGCCCACTTCGCGGGCGGTGTCGATGATGGTGGTCATGGGGACCATCACACCGAGGTCGACCACGTCGTAGTTGTTGCACGCCAGCACCACACCGACGATGTTCTTGCCGATGTCGTGGACGTCGCCTTTCACCGTGGCCAAGACGATCTTGCCTGCCGACTGGCCGGCGACGCCCTCGGTCGCAATGTAGGGCTCGAGATGGGCGACCGCCTTCTTCATCACGCGGGCGCTCTTCACCACCTGCGGCAGGAACATCTTGCCATCCCCGAAGAGGTCACCGACGACATTCATGCCCTCCATGAGCGGGCCTTCGATCACATCGAGGGCGCGAGCACAGCTCTGGCGAGCCTCCTCGGTGTCGCTGACGACCCACTCGTCCAGGCCGTACACCAGGGCATGGACCAGCCGCCGGTCCGCCGGGCCCTCCCTCCACGTCAAGTCCACCGAGGCAGCGTGGGCCTGGCTCTTCGCATCGGCGGCCACCTCGATCAGTCGCTCGGTTGCATCGGCGCGACGGTTGAAGAGCACGTCCTCGATTCGCTCCCGTAAGTCGGCAGCCACCTCGTCGTAGGTCGGCAAGCGACCGGCGTTCACGATGGCCATGCTGAGGCCGGCACGGACAGCATGGAACAGGAACACGGCGTGCATTGCCTCGCGCAACGCGTTGTTGCCCCGGAACGAGAACGACAGGTTCGAGAGTCCACCCGAGACCTGCGCGTGGGGCAGTCTGGTGCGGATCTCCCGCGCGGCATCGATGAAGGCCCGGCCATAGTCGGCGTGGGCCTCGATGCCAGTGGCGACGGCGAAGATGTTGGGGTCGAAGATGATGTCCTGCGGCGCGAACCCGACCTCGTCGACCAACAACCGGTAGGCTCGCTCGCAGACGGCCACCTTGTGTTCCTGGGCCTCGGCCTGACCCTCCTCGTCGAAGGCCATCACGACAACGGCGGCCCCGTAGCGGCGGG
>JAQCHM010000473.1 GCA_027730885.1 Actinomycetota bacterium
GTCCGGTGGCCGTCCGGGTTCGGGAGGTCGTCCCGGCGGTGGTCCGAATCGCAACGACCGCCCCCGCCGCAAGAGCCGGCGTCGTCGAAACTCCGAAGAACTTCAACCGATGGACGTGCCCACGTACTCGGCCAGCGACGCCGCGGTTCCGGATGGCGTGGTCGTCATCGAGCGCGCATCGAGCGCTCAGGACCTCGGTCCTCGGCTGAACCGAACCGCGGCCGACGTCGTGCGCTTCCTTCTCACCAACGGTGAGATGGTCGCCGCGACACAGTCGCTCAGCGACGACATGATTCGCCTGTTCGCCGCAGAAATCGGGGCCGACATACGCCTCGTGAACCCGGGCGAGGAACAAGAGGTCGAGCTTCGTCGAGTCCTCGAGATCGAGGATGACTACGACGACGAGATCATCGAGTCGTGGCCAAACCGCCCTCCGGTCATCACCATCATGGGGCACGTCGATCATGGCAAGACGCTGCTTCTCGACCGCATCCGATCGGCGAACGTGGTCGCCGGTGAAGCCGGCGGCATCACGCAGCACATCGGCGCCTACCAGGTCGAACAGGACGGGCACGTCCTGACCTTCATCGACACCCCCGGTCACGCGGCCTTCACTGCGATGCGGGCCCGCGGGGCTGAGGCCACCGACGTCGTCGTCTTGGTCGTGGCCGCCGACGATGGCGTCATGCCTCAGACCCTCGAGGCGCTCGCTCACGCCCGAGCCGCCGACGTCCCCATTGTCGTCGCGGTCAACAAGATGGACCGCGAGGGCGCCGATCCCGATCGGGTCATGTCGCAACTGGCCGAGCGAGGCCTCATCCCTGAAGCGTGGGGTGGCGACACCTTGTTCATCCGGGTGTCGGCCATGACCGGGGACGGGATCGACGAGCTGCTCGACTCGCTCAACGTCGTCGCCGAGGTCGAAGACCTGCGGGCGACGCCCGAAGGTCGAGCCGCCGGTGTCGTGCTCGAAGCGAATCTCGACATCGGCCGAGGACCGGTGGCAACGGTCCTGGTCGAGCGCGGAACGCTGCGGGTGGGTGATCCGCTGGTCACCGGCGCTGCGTGGGGCCGGGTCCGCGCCATCATCAACGATCGGGGCGAGAACGTGATGTCCGCCGGGCCTTCCACCCCGGTGCAAGTCCTCGGCTTGTCCGACGTCGCCTCGTCCGGTGACAGTTTCGTCGTCGCCCCCAACGAGAAGATCGCCGGCAAGGTCGCGGACACCAGGGAACATTGGTTGCGAGTCGCGTCACTCGGTCGTGACGCGTCGGCCACCAGTGGCGGAGCCAAGCTCGAGGACTTCTTCAAGCAGATCCAGGCCGGTGAGGCTGCGACGTTGAACCTCATCGTCAAGGCCGACGTCAACGGATCGCTCGAAGCCGTCACTGACAGTCTCCGCAAGCTCGAGCGCGACGACGTCAAGCTGGCGTTCGTCCTGCGTGGTGTGGGTGGCATCTCCGAGAACGACGTGCAGTTGGCGGCCACTTCCAACTCCACGATTCTCGGGTTCAACGTTCGGCCGGACCGCAAGGCCCGCGAACTGGCCGAGGCCGAAAAGGTCGAGATCCGAAACTACGAGATCATCTACAATCTGCTCGAGGACATCGAGAACGCGATGCTCGGCCTCCTCGCACCGGAGTACGAAGAAGTGGTCACCGGCGAGGCCCAGGTCCGCGAGGTCTTCCGGGTCCCCCGCGTCGGCGCAATCGCTGGCTGTTACGTGCTCAATGGCACCATCACTCGCAACTCCAAGGTCCGGTTCCTGCGAGAGGGCACCATCATCTGGAAGGGTGAGATCCAGTCCCTCCGGCGATTCAAGGACGATGCTGCTTCGGTGGCCTCCGGCTTCGAATGCGGTATCGGGCTGTCCGACTTCCAGGATCTCAAGGATGGCGACATCATCGAGACCTTCGAGGAGCGGTTGATCCCGGTCAAGTGACCGGCGTCGATACCGCCGACAGCTCGAGTACGAAGACCGACCGGCGGAGCCGCCACGTGAAACGGAAACCAAGCCCGAGATCGACGCGGCAGAACGCCGCGCGCCAGTACCCCCGAACGGCGCGTCTCAATGCCTTGTTGCAGGAGATCGTGGCCGACCACTTCGAGGTCGCGGGTGACGAGGAGCTCGGGTTCTTCACGGTGACCGGCGTCGAGGTCGACAACGACCTCAATGTGGCCGAGGTCTTCGTCTCGGTCCTCGTGGACGATCCGACGCCTGAGGAGGACGCAGCGTTTCTCGGTGCGCTCGCCGGACACCGCAAGGCGGTCCAACGTGCGATCGCCCAGCAGGCAAAGCTGCGCAAGACTCCGGACGTGGTGTTCACGTTCGACCCTGGAGTTCGCACCGGTTCGCACATCGAACGCATCCTCGCCGGCTTGGGACCCATCGGAGGCCCCGACCGACCCGCTGCGGCTCCGTCGGGCGGGCAGCCCTCGGAGGCTACTGGCGATGGTGATGGCGATGGCGGCCGCGATGTTCGACCCGAGGGACAGGGAGGCTGATGGCTCCGAGGGGCGCCGGGCAGCGGCGGGCTCGCCCCGACAGCGGCCTCTCGGGCGCAGTGATCATCGACAAACCGGTCGGCAGGACGAGCCACGACGTCGTCGACCACG
>JAQCHM010000474.1 GCA_027730885.1 Actinomycetota bacterium
CGCCCATGGGAGCCCGGCGGTGACGAACTCCTTCAAGAACAGACCAGCGATCAGCGCCCCGCCGTAGACGCCGCCGCCGATGTTCTTGAGATCGGCGACCGGAGAGTCGAGCTGCGAGCGGTACTCAGTAGGCAGCGGCAGACGCCACAGCTTCTCGCCCGATGCTCCGGCCGCCCGCTCGACTCTTTCGAGCAGCGCCTCGTCGGTACCCATCAGGCCAGCGTACGAGGTGCCGAGAGCGGCCGACACCGCGCCGGTGAGTGTGGCGATGTCGACGAGTGCGTCGTGTTTCTGTTCTGACGCCCACGACAACGCGTCGGCCAAGACAAGGCGACCTTCGGCATCGGTGTTGAGCACCTCGACGGTCTTGCCATTGCGGGCGGCGAACACGTCGCCGGGTCGCTGTGCGTCACCGTTGACCATGTTGTCGGTGAGGGGGATGTACGCAGTCGCGGCCGTGCGCGATCCGTAGGCCGGGAGCAGGCTGAGCGCCCCGAGTACCGCCGCGCCACCGGCCATGTCGATCTTCATGGTCATCATGCCCGCACCGGTCTTGAGCGAGAGGCCTTCCGAGTCGAAGGTGATGCCCTTGCCGATGAGCCCGAGCGAGCCGGCCGGCTGGGACCCAGGCACGTATTCGATCACGACGAACCGGGGCGGATGGGTCGAGCCCTTGTTGACCGCGAGGAGGCCGCCGAACCGCTGGCGGGCGATCCGGCGCTCGTCCCACACCGAGACCTTCAATCCCGTGGCCTTCGCCCGCTCGACGGCGCGCTCGGCAAACACGGCCGGCGTCAGGGTGCCCCCAGGCTCGTTGATGAGATCCCGGGTGAACCCCACGGCATCGACGGCTGCCAGCGCCCTCTCGAAGGCGGCCTTGACGCCCGCACCCTTGGCGACGACGGTGACCTTTCGGAGGGTCTCGGGGGTCGGGGCCGACTTCTGGGCCGTGTACCGATAGGAGGCAAGGCCGAGACCCTCGACGACGGCACCGAGCGCGCCGAGGCTGTCGTCTGCCTGCTCGGCCATGGTGCACGCCACCGACTGGTGACGGCTGACTGCGCGAACATAGGCAGCGGCCGCGTTGCGATAGGTGTCGTCGACGATCTCAGCTCGATTGCCGAGCCCTACCAGAACGGCGACCGGCTCGTCGACCGGCCCCGCAAGGGCCAAGGTCTGACCGACCTTGCCCTCGAAGCCGGCGAAGGTAGCGGCCCTTGCCCTCTCGGGCGACAGAGCGCCCAGGTCTTCGGCGGCGACAGGAACGTCGATGGCCGTGATGCTGCGCGGGATGGAGCCAGCAAGGGTGATTCGGGACATCTCGGAAGACTAGCGCTCACCGATAGACAGCTCTGCCACCCGGAGCACCCCGAGATCCCGGTGTGACTCCGTGTGGTGGACACGACAGCCCGCCGTTCTGTGCAGCAGAATCCGCGTCCCACGTGGATTCTGCTGCAAATTTCGTGGGTTAGGGCTGGGGGGCGCCCCGGGGAGGGATTGTTCGAGGGTCAGTGTCTGGGCGAACAGGTCGCCCAGGGTTGCCACCCGATCGAGCACCGCATCGGCCTCGAACCGAAGTGGTTCCCCATCGGCTCCCGCCTCGACCTCATCCCAGGTGAGCGGCGTCGAAGCCGTTGGGTGGCTGCGAGCCCGCAACGAGTACGGCGCGATCGTCGTCTTGTGGCGCGAGTTCTGGGACCAGTCGACGAAGATCTTGCCGCCGCGCTCGGACTTCTTCATGACGACCACCACCTCCTTCGGGTGCTGCTTGGCCAGGAGCTGACCCACCGCCGGCGCGAAGCTCGACGCATGCTCGTGGCTATGGGGGGTGTTGAGCGGCAGGTAGACCTGCATGCCCTTGGAACCCGAAGTCTTGGGGAACGCTTCGAGTCCAACCGCTTGCAGGACCTCCCGCAGGGCCAGCCCGATCCGACAGCATTCGACGATCGTGGCCGGTTCGCCCGGGTCGAGATCGAACACGACCATCGTGGGTTGTTCGATGTCGGCGCACCGGGCCATCGGCGAGTGGATCTCGAGCGCTGCCAGGTTGGCGGTCCACACCAAGGAGGCAGACTCGTCCAACCGGCAGTAGCCGATGGGACCGCCCCGATCGCCAGGCCCAAGCGCGATGTCGACCCACGCCGGTCGGTGGCTCGGGCAGCGCTTCTCGAAGAAGGACACCCCGCCGACCCCATCAGGGAATCGGTTGAGGGTCACGACCCGGTCGGCGATGTGGGGCAGCATAACCGGCCCAATCCTCGCGTAGTAGTCGATGACCTGCGCCTTGGTGAACCCCGACTCGGGGTACAGCACCTTGTCCAGGTTGGACAGCGACAGCTCTCGACCCACGATCTCGACCGCGATTCGCTTGCCCGCCACGATCAGGCCGACTTGGCTCTCGGCCGCTTCGCCGACTCCGCCGCGGCTTTGTCGGCACCGGCACGGGCCGCCTTGGCCGCCGCGACGCTGGCCTCGAGCGCAGCGAGCAGGTCGACCACGGCGGCGTCGTCGGCCGCAGCAGGCGCCTCGGCCACCGTGAGATATCCCGCCGCCTTGCGCTCGATGAGATCCATCACCGCCCCGCGGAACGAGTCCTCGTACTGC
>JAQCHM010000475.1 GCA_027730885.1 Actinomycetota bacterium
TCGACGCCATGCTCGGCTCCAAGCAGGGCGCTCGCATGTACGACACCCTGCTCAACCTCAACGCCATCACCGTCGCGTTGTGCCACGGCTACATGATCGGTGGCGGCGCCGTGCTTCCGGCTGCCTGCGACTTCCGCATCGGGAGCCCGTCGATCAAGCTCACCCTCAACGAGGTGAGTATCGGGTTCAACCTCACTTGGCACGCCAACGCAACGCTCGTCAACCTGGTCGGTCCCCACCGGGCGAAGGAGATGCTGCTGCTCGGCCGGACCTACGACGTCCACCAGCTCGACCGGTTCGGCTATTTCACCGAGGTCGTCGCCGACGACGCAGCGCTCGTGCCTGCAGGCGAGAAGCTGGCGGCTGAGGTGGTCGATCAGCCACCCGTTCCGACGACCGTGAGCAAGGCCTCCATCAACGCTCAAGCGATGCCGATGGGCCGGGCCATCGCCCACCTCGATCATCTCGCAACTGGCTACATGAGCAAGAGCGACAACTCCCGGCTCGCCCGGACGACCTACTTCGATCGCAAGGAAGGTGGCTCCCCCCGCGAGTGGGGCGACGACTGACCGCGCATCCGCCGTCACCGTCATCTGCAAGTCGCTGCCACCCCACCCCCGTTCTGCAAGACCGTGCGCCCCGAGCATGGGGTCGGGGGCTTGCAGAACCGGGGTGAGGTGGCGTGAGCTTGCAAAACGGGCGCAGGGCGGGGTCGTTCTGCCGCGACCGTTCACACGCGACCGTTCAGCCGTGGCAGCGCTTGAACTTCTTGCCTGAGCCGCAGGGGCAGGGCTCGTTGCGACCGGCCGTCTCGACCTTGCCGTCGTCATCGGCCATTGCGGTCCGGACGGTCGCGGCTCGGATCGGGGCCTCGGCGGCTGCAGTCGAGATGCTGAGTTCGGCGAACCCGGCGTCGGCGTCGCGGGGGATCAGATAGACCGCACAGCTCGTGTCGTGGCGAACGTTCTCGATCCAGGCGGTGCTCAGTTCGGGCAATGACGCTTTGAGGACCCCCTCGCCCAGAGGGTTCAACAGCACGATGCTCGTTCGGCGGATCTCGCACGTCCAGCCGAGCGCATGGCCGAGATTGGCCTCGGGCGAGCCGATGTCCAGCCTGGGCCAGTCGGTCGGCTGCTCGATGGTGCTGGCCAATACCAGACCCGATCGGGGCGACGCAATGGTGCGCATGAACGGCGATGCGGTGGCCCCGCTTCCGGTGCCGACAGGACGGATGGTGCTCATCACGGCCAGGGTACCGGCCGAGCGGTTGACACTTCTCGGCCGGGGCGCGACTGGCGGCGGGCCGGTGTTCTAGGATGCGGCATGTCGTTCGCCCTCGCCAAGCCCGCCCTCGATGTGGGGTTCTACTCGAACGGTCTGGCGGCGTGTCAGTCGTTCTGGGCCGACGACGTGGGGCTGACCTACCAGGAGCTGCTCAAAACGGGCGAAGGCCTACATCAGCACCGGTACGGGATGCACGGCGGCGTGCTGAAGCAGAATGTGTCGAGGGAGCCCTTACCCCGGAGCGACTCGGGTCTTGTCCGCCTTCGCGTCGCCGCCGACATCGATGCTCCTCGGTCCCTCGTCCATCCCGATGGTGTCGAGGTCGAGGTCGTACCCATGGGCCACGACGGCATCCGAGCCACGGAGATCACGCTCGCGGTCTCCTCCGTCGACCAGACGGCGATGGCCCTGCTGTCCGCCATGGCGGCCGAACGGGCCGGCGGACGTCTGCAGATCGGCGAGACGCTGATCGCCCTCGACCACCGACCCAACCGCCCGCCTACGACGGAGTCACGCGCCGCCGGATGCACCTACCTGACCGTTCAGGTCTTCGATGTCCACGAGCAGCACGCCCGATTCCTCCGCAAAGGCTTCACCGAAGGACGACCACCCGCTCGGTTCGGCGATGTCGCCTCCATCTCGTTCGTACGCCTTCCCGACGGCGACTGGCTCGAACTGTCGCAACGAGCGAACCTCACCGGCCCACTCGACTGATCCGCACCTAACCCGTTCTGCCGGATGGCCGCGTCATTTCCGACGCGCTGATCCGGCAGAACGATTGGATCAGGGGGCGAGGGGGAGGAGGGCGTGGCCCATGAGGTCGATCATGTTGAGCGAGTAGAACTTCTCGCGAGCCATATCCGACACGCCATCGAGCGAGCGTTCGAACCGCTCGATCGGGCGCCGACCACCCTCGACATGGGGGTAGTCCGACGAGAACATCACGACATCCTCGCCCCCTTGACCGATGATCCAGCCAACGTCCTCGGTGGGATAGGGCGTCACGCGGATCTGGCGTTGGACGTACTCGGACGGGCGCAGGCTCAGCGCCTGCAAGCGCTCCTCGTGACGATGGAAGGCGTCGAAGGCCGATTCCATCTGACGCATCCATCCCGGGAGCCAGATGGCCCCTTGCTCGATGACTCCGATCTTGAGACGAGGGAAGCGCTCGAGCACACCGTCGATGATCATCGCGGCGAGCGTCTGCATCGGCGGGCCCGGAATCGACATGTAGTCGACCGATCGGAAGTTCTCGGCGCCGCCGTGGAAGTCGGGCGGAATGGGGCGTCCGTTGACGAAGTAGTCGGGGT
>JAQCHM010000476.1 GCA_027730885.1 Actinomycetota bacterium
ATCACCCCGGCGCCTTCCCCGCCACTCCCGAAATTTGCAGCAAAAACCACGTGTGACGTGGAAAACGCTGCAAATTTCGGGGGTTGGGCGGGTGAGGGGGCGAGGGGTTCGTTTCGAATCTGACCGGCCGACGGCCTAGCTTCAGTCCCGTGCCTGGATGGACGTATGCCGATGTACTCGAAACCGTTGCCGACGCGATCCCCGATGCGCCGGCCCTGATCCACGGATCGACGCGCCGTTCGTGGGTCGAGTTCGACCGGCGGGCCGACGGCTTGGCCCAGTACCTGATCGACGCAGGCTGCCGCCACCAGGACAAGGTTGCGTTCTATCTCCACAACCGACCCGAGTACCTCGAGCTGTTCTTCGCGTGCTCCAAGGCGTCACTGGTGCACGTCAACACCAACTATCGGTACGCAGACGACGAACTGGCCTATATCTGGGAGAACGCCGACTCGGTCGCCGTCATCTTCCAGGGGACCTTCGCCGCTATCGCCGATCGTGTGCGAAGCCGGGCGTCCTCGGTTCGGATCTGGCTCTGGGTCGACGACGGCACCTCGCCCTGCCCGGAATGGGCCGTGCCGTTCGAGAACGCCGCGGCCACGCCGAACACCGGCAGGGTGCGCTGCTCGGAGGGTCGAGACGGCGACGACCTCGTGTTCCTCTACACCGGCGGCACGACCGGCATGCCCAAGGGCGTCATGTGGCGACAGGACGACCTGTTGATGGCCACCGACCGTACGAACCGGTACGCGCTGCCTCACGACACCGATTTCGACCGCGACGGCTACTCAGCCTCGGTGCGGGCCCGGACCACCAAGCCCGGTCCGCTCAGCCTTCCTGCCTCTCCGCTGATGCACGGCACCGGTCTGTTCAACGGCCTCAACACCCTGGCACTGGGCGGTTCGGTCGTGACCCTCGAGGACACGCACTTCAGCGTCGAGGAGTTTCTCGATGTCATCCAGAACGAAGGAGTGAAGAGCACGTTCATCGTCGGTGATGCCTTTGCCCGGCCGATCCTTCGGGCACTTGACGACCAACCGGACCGGTGGGACCTCTCGCCACTCCGGGTCATCATTTCGTCCGGCGTGATGTGGAGCAGCGAGACCAAGCAGGGCTTGCTGCATCACCACCCCGACCTCATCCTCGTCGACGCGTTCGGGTCGAGTGAGGCCATCGGCATGGGATCGTCGGTCTCCTCGGGCAACGGAGCGGCCAAGACGGCCACGTTCTCACTCAGCGCCGAGTCGGTTGTCGTCACCGAGGATGGGCGCCTGGTCGAGCCCGGGTCGGGTGAGATCGGTCGGGTCGGCATTCGAGGCCGCACGCCCGTCGGCTACTACAAGGATCCGGTCAAGTCGGCCGCGACCTTCCCGGTCATTAACGGGACTCGGTACTCGGTGCCGGGCGACTTCGCCACCGTCGAAACCGACGGGACCATCACCCTGCTCGGTCGGGGATCGGTGTGCATCAACAGCGGCGGCGAGAAGATCTTCCCCGAGGAGGTCGAAGAGATCCTGAAGCTCCACCCCGCCATCGATGACGCCGTGGCCGTCGGCATTCCCGACGATCGCTTCGGTCAGGCCGTGACCGCTGTGGTCGCAACCCACAGCGGCATCGACGAGAGCGACATCATCGCCCACGTGAAATCCCATCTCGCGCACTACAAGGCGCCGAAGCGGGTATTCGCGGTCGACACGCTCGAGCGAGCGGCGAACGGTAAGGTCGACTACAAACGCTGGACCCAGCACGCCGAGGCCAACGCATGAAGCACACGCCAACCACTGAACTCCGCGAGGGACGCTCGCCGCTGCCCCCGGCCGACTACATCGCCGAGACCCGTCGTCTCTACGACTCGTTCGGATACGGCGCGTACCGCTGGGCCGACCGGACCGACACGCCGGCCGAGTTTCAGCCGTTGACCAAACCGCTTTCGGAGTGTCGGGTGCTGCTCGTTGGGTCGGGAGGCGTCTACCGCCACGGACAAATCGCGTTCCACACCATGGACGACACGTCCATCCGGGTGATCCCGGCGGACACGCCGTCGGCCGATCTGCGAACGGCCCACTTCGCCTACGACCAAGCCGATGCCCGGTCAGATCCCAACTGCGTCCTGCCGCTCGACATCCTGCGCGACATGGTCGCGGATGGCGAAGTGGGCGGGCTCTGCGAAGAAGCGCTCACCTTCATGGGCGGTATCTACTCGGCCCGACGCCTCGAGGAGGAAACCGTTCCTCGAATCCTGGAACGCTGCAAGGCCCAAGAGCCCGATCTCGTGTTGCTGGTGCCCGTCTGACCGGTGTGCCATCAGTCGGTCGGACTGATTGCCCGTCACCTCGAAGCCGCCGGGTACCCCACGGTCGGGTTCACCTCGGCGCTTTCCATCACCGTCAGCGCCAATCAACCTCGATCCATCCTGGTCGACCTACCCCTCGGCCACACCGTCGGCCTGCCCCATGACGGTCCGGGCCAACGCCGCATCTTGTCCGAAGGCCTTGCCGCCGCGATGGCCATGACGGAACCGGGATCGGTCCATCAACTCGATCTCCGGTTCGTCGACGACGACTGGAAGGCCGCGCCGTTG
>JAQCHM010000477.1 GCA_027730885.1 Actinomycetota bacterium
CGTATGCGCCGAACCTCACCGACACCGCCATCCAGGCGTCCGCAGCCCGGGCCTTTGATCAGGCCGGCGTCACGCCCCAGCAGATTGGGTTGGCTTCGGTGTACGACTGCTACACCATCACGGTCCTTCTGACCCTGGAAGACGCGGGGTTCTGCGCCAAGGGAACCGGCGGCCGGTTCATCGAGGAGCACGACCTTCGCTGGAACGGCGACTTCCCGGTCAACACCCACGGCGGCCAGCTGTCGTTCGGCCAACCCGGAATCGCCGGAGGCATGAGTCACGTGACCGAAGCGGTCCGTCAGATCCAAGGGCGAGCCGAAGCCCGTCAGATCCCCGACCTCGACCTGGCCTTCGTCAACGGGAACGGCGGCATCCTCTCCGAACAGGTCAGCCTCGTGCTGGGACGGCAGCCATGACCGAGCAGACGATCATCCACCGACCCCTCCCCCGGCCGAGCGAACACTCCGCTCGCTTCTGGTCGGCAACGGCCGAGGGCCGCTTCCTCATCCAGACCTGCAGCGCCTGTGGCCAGGCCACGTTCTATCCAAAGGTCACTTGTCCGTCGTGCGGTTCGGTTGATCTGGTCGACACCGAGGCATCCGGCCGTGGCACTGTCTTCACCTACACCATCGCCCGGCGCCCGACCCACAAGGCGTTTGCCGAGGCCGGACCCTACGTCATCGCCATCGTCGAGTTGGCCGAAGGTCCCCACGTCACGACCAACATCGTCGACTGTGACCCCGACGAGGTCACCATCGGTATGCCGGTCGAGGTGACCTACGCCGACACCATCGAGGGCATCGCCCTCCCTCTCTTCCACCCCGCCACCACCACTGCCACCACCGTTCTTTGAAGCAAAGTCCACGTCCCACGTGGAAAACGCTGCAAATTTCGGGAGGGGCCGACTACTTCAGGAGCTTGACATGGCAACACCACCATCCGAAGAACAGGTGCTGGCCTGGTTCGACGACTTGTCGAACTGGGGGCGCTGGGGCGACGACGATCGGCTCGGCACCCTGAACCACCTCACTCCGGCCAAGCGGGTCTCAGCCGCACGACTGGTGCAGGAGGGCGTCTCGGTCTCGTGTAGTTGGGACATCAGGACCGGACAGCAGCCGGGGGCGACGGTCGAGTCGCAGCGCTACATGCTCTCTACTGGACTCGGGCTCGACCAGGAGGGCCGCAAGGGTCTGATGGGCGGCCGGGCCGGCGGCGCACAGGAGTTCATCGGCATGGTGTTCCACGGCCTCGACGTCACCCACCTCGACTCGCTGGCCCACCTGTTCTGGGACGGCAAGATGTACGGCGGCGCACCGGCGTCGCTGGTGTCGGACCGTCAGGGTGCGCTGAAGCACGACGTCCTCGCCGTGCAGGACGGGGTCACCACCCGCGGAGTCCTGCTCGACATGCCCCGCCTGCGCGGTGTCGATGTCCTCGATGCCAACGACCACATCTACCCCGAGGACCTCGAGGCGGCCGAGGAGGCGGCCGGCATACGTTGCGAGCCGGGCGATGTGCTTCTGGTTCGCACCGGCGAGGGCGGGGCCCGGCGGACCGAGAAGCGGAACTACAACGCCAACAAGCCCAGGTCGGGCTACCAGGCGGCGTGCCTGCCGTGGCTCCACGAACGGGGCATCTCGATGATCGGGTCCGACGTGGCTCAGGACCCGACGCCATCGGGATACCGCAACGTGTCCATGCCCATCCACATGGTCGGCATCGTCGCCATGGGGTTGTGGCTCATCGACAACTGCCAGCTCGAGGATCTCGCCCAGGCCTGCGCCGACCGGAACCGTTGGGAGTTCCAATTCATGCTCTCCCCCATCCGCTTCCAGGGGGTCACCGGCAGCCCGGTCAATCCGCTGGCCGTCTTCTGACCATGGCGGCCATCGACACCCCGCTCCTGATCGTCGGTCACGGACCGGGCGCCCTTGTGGCGGCCAAACTGGCCAGCGGGATCGGGCAGTCCTCGGTGGTCGTCGGCCACGAGCCCATCGAGGAGGGCGAACGGGTTGTCCTCGACGACGCATCCGTCGCCTTTCTCGAACCCGACGGCGTGCTCGGGGTGCTGCGGCCGTACGCCGCCGACCAGGACCCCTTCGCGATTGCGCCCGGAACCTTCGAGGCTGGGCTCAAGCATCACTGTGTGGTCGACATGCTGGTCACGGTGTTCGACGGGCTGTGGGTCGAGGATCTGGCGCTCACCGGACCACGTGCGGGGGCCCGACTCACCGATGGCCGGAGCAACTGGGCCATCACCGCCGATGCCTATCTCGACGTGTCCGACTACCCCACCGACCTGAACGCCGCTATTCACCGCGCAGCGGCCTTCGTGAACGAGCACTTCGGAGTGACTCATGGCTGAGCCGTCCCCACGCCGCCTCGAAGGCAAGATCGCCGTCGTCGTCGGTGCCGGACAGACACCGGGTGAGACCATCGGAAACGGCCGGCCCACAGCCTTGACTTTCGCCCGCGAGGGAGCCTCAGTGTTGGCCGTCGACCGCCGTCTCGATTCGGCTGTCGAGACCGCCGAGATGATCCGGGAAGCCGGCGGGGTGT
>JAQCHM010000478.1 GCA_027730885.1 Actinomycetota bacterium
GGTCATGCCAACCATCCATCCGATGCTCGGGCTCGACTCCTACCCGACGGTCAACCACCAGCCGGAGTTCGCGGCCTTCTGCCGCACGCCGGTCGCCGATCAGGCGCTGGTCGATGGCGCCGTCGGCATGGCTTGGACGGCCATCGACGCAGCGCTCACGCCAGCGGTGTCCCAACGCCTGTTGGCCGGTCCTGAGGGTGGCACCGTTTACAGCGGGCGGACCAACTACCCCTGGCGGTTCCAATAGCCTGTCGGCCATGACCTTCGAAGTGGTTCGAACCGATCTCCTCATCGGTGGGCAGTGGCGCGCCGGCTCGGACAGCCGACGCATCGCCGTCCTCGATCCCGCCACCGGGAGCGAGATGGCAAGTGTCGCGGCCGGAACGCCCACCGATGCGGCCGCGGCCTGTGACGCGGCGGCCGTCGCTCAGGCCTCGTGGGCTGCGACGGCGCCCCGAGTCCGATCCGAGGTGCTGCGAAGCTGTTGGCAGATCATGGTCGATCACACCGAGGAACTGGCCGAGCTCATCACCCGCGAACACGGCAAGCCTCTGGGCGACGCCGCAGGCGAGGTGGCGTATGCGGCCGAGTTCTTCCGGTGGAACGCCGAGGAGGCTGTCCGCATCCACGGCTCGCTCAGCGTTGCACCGTTGGGCAACAACCGCATCCTCGTGCACCATCCGCCGGTCGGAGTGGTGGTGATGGTGACACCGTGGAACTTCCCGGCAGCCATGATCACGCGCAAGCTTGCGCCGGCGTTGGCTGCCGGGAACGCCGTCGTCATCAAGCCCCCGAAGGAGACCCCGCTGACCGCGTTGCGAGTGGCCGATCTGCTCCAGCAAGCCGGCGTTCCGAACGGACTCATCAACGTCGTGCCCACGCTCGACTCCGGCTCGTGGTTCGACGCCGCGGTCGACCACAAGGCGACGCGCATGGTGTCGTTCACCGGTTCGACCGAGATCGGCCGAGTCCTGCTTCGCCGGTGCGCGGATCGGGTGCTCAAGGTCGTCATGGAACTCGGCGGAAACGCGCCGTTCATCGTCTTCGACGACGCCGACGTCGACGCCGCGGTCGAGGGGGCGATGGTGGCCAAGATGCGCCATTCGGCCGAGACCTGCACCGCGGCCAATCGCTTCTACGCCGAGGCCGGCGTGGCCGGGGAGTTCACGTCGAAGCTGGCAGCCGCAATGTCGGGGATCAAAGTCGGCAACGGCCTCGAGTCGGGCGTCACCTGCGGGCCGATGATCAACGCGGCGGCCATCGACACCATCGACTCGTTGGTGCAGGCAGCCGTCGGCGAAGGCGCCTCCGCGGTGGTCGGTGGATCGAAGCTCGACACCCCCGGCTTCTTCTATCGACCCACCGTGCTGGCCGACGTCGATCCCGGCGCCGACATCACCCGTCACGAGATCTTCGGTCCGGTGGCTCCGGTCATCACGTTCACCGACACCGCGACGATGATCGACCAGGCCAACGACACCGAGATGGGCCTCACCGCCTACGTGTATACGCGGGATCTCGCCAAGGGCTTGTCGGTCAGCGAGCGCATTCAGGCCGGCATGATCGGGCTCAATCGAGGAGCGGTCTCGGACCCCGCCGCTCCGTTCGGTGGCATGAAGCAGTCGGGCCTCGGCCGCGAAGGCGCCAGCGAGGGCATCTACGAGTTCTGCGAAACCCAGTACATCGCCGCCTCCTGGTAACTCGTTCTGCCGGATCGGCGCGTCGTTTCTGACGCGCTCGTCCGGCAGAACGGGGTTTGGGGGTGGTGGTCAGCCGACGAGACGGGCCATCTCGACGGCGACGATGGCGGCTTCCTCGCCGACGTTGTGGCCGCCGGGGCCCTCGCTGCGGGCCAGCGCCTGGGCCTCGTCCTCGACGGTCACGAGCCCGAAGGCGATGGGGCGCCCTGTCTCGAGCTGGGCCGCCATGATGCCGTTGGCCGCGCCCTCGGACACCAGCTCGTAGTGCGTCGTCTCGCCGCGGATCACCGCGCCGATGCACACGATGGCGTCGACCTCGCCCGACAGGGCCAGGTGCTTGGCTGCGAGCGGGAGTTCGAAGCAACCGGGGACCGAACGCTCGACCACCACCCCGACGTCGAGCTGATCGAGGCCTCGGCGGACCCCGTCGGCCAGACGGTTCACGATCTCGGTGTTCCAGCGGGCACGGATGATGCCGACACGGAGGCCGTGCCCCGACAGTCCTTCGAGCAGGTGGGCGCGTTTGTCTCCGGAGGCCATTCCGCCAACCGTAGCTGCTGGTCACTTCCAGGCGAATACCGGTTGCTCGTACTCGTCGACCCGAACCGCTGAGCCGTCATAGGCGACCGCCCGAAATTGGTGGATCACCGCTCCGGTCGGGGCGTGGATGAGGTCGCCGCCAATGGGGATCTGGATGACGGGTCGTTCGCTCTCGGGGATCTGGACGAATCTCGGCTCCCGGCGAAGTTCCCGAAGCGCGATGCGGTGGAGCGAGGCGACCTCGTCGGGGTTTGCGACCGGCTCGAGGTCGCTGGGGCACCAGAAAACGAACGGTGAGATGACATAGCCTGACCGGG
>JAQCHM010000479.1 GCA_027730885.1 Actinomycetota bacterium
CAGGCGATGTGCCCCTCGGCACGGTCGATCTCCGACGGGCACTCGAGCTGTCGAGCGACACGTACTACTACTCGCTGGGCGAGCTGTTCTGGGTGCAGCAGGAGACCTACGGGCGCACCGTCATGCAGGACTGGGCCGCTCGTTTCGGATTCGGAGCTCCCACCGGCATCCAGCTGCCGACCGAACAAAAGGGCCGGCTGCCGACGCCCGAGAACGTCAAGGCCGACCTCGATGCCGGCTGGTTCACGGGCGACAACGTGAACCTGGCCATCGGCCAGGGGTATTTGTTGGTGACACCACTGCAGCTCACCAACGCCTACGCTCAGTTGGCGACCGGTGGCGTTCGATCCCAGCCCCGCCTCATCACCCGTGTCACGGAGGGAGCGCCGATCGGCGCTGTGGACGCCGGCGAAGGGGACCTCCTTCAGGAGTTCCTTCCGCGGGTCGCCGAGGAGGAACAGCTCCCACCGTCATCGCTCGCAGCGGTCCGGGATGGTCTCCTCGGTGTCAACCGCAGCGGCACCGCCACCGCGGCATTCGCCGGGTTTCCCCTCGATCGATATCCGATCGCAGGCAAGACCGGCACCGCACAGGTCTACCGGCAGCCCGACTACGCGCTCTACGCGGGCTTTGGTCCGCTGCCCGATCCGAAGTACGCGGTTTCCGCCGTCCTCGAAAAGGCCGGGTTCGGCGGCGACGCGGCTGCGCCGGCCGTGCGGCGGTTCTTCAACATCCTGAGTGGGAACACCCCGGTTCCGACCGCGCCCCTCGCCGGCCGTCCGGGCGAACTGATCCCCCGCCCCGATCTGCCAGAAGCGGTCAGTGGGGGCGACGTCGGTGCGCCGATCATCGATCACGACGACCAGCGTGACGACGAAGGATCCGGAGATTCGACCACGCCGACCGCTCCCCGGCGCACGACGACGACCACGGTCGCGCCGACGGCCACCGACGCACCGCAGGGCTCTGGCCCCGGCACCAGTGATCCCGCCAGTGACCCCGACAATTCCACGACGACGGTGCCGCCCACTACTCCCGCGGGGCCTCCGACCTCACAGGAAGTGGCAGCCGGCCGGCGCCGGCGGGCCAGACGGTCCGACGGCACGGGAGCAGTTCGATGACGGCGACCGCTGGTCGTGGTACCCACCTTCTGCGCGCTGAGCCCGCCCTGGCGAAGCTCGCAAGCATTGACTGGGTGCTGGTCATCGTGTCCGTGGTCTTGGCTGGGGTGGGTCTCGCCGCGATCAACAGCGCCACCCAGGCCGCTCCCGACGGGACGGCGTTCGTGGTCAAGCAACTCGTGTTCCTGCTCGCCGGCTTGGCGTCGATGTTCTTCCTCGCCTTCATCGACTACCGCGAATGGCGAAACTTCCTCGGTCTGTTGGTCTTGGCCGCCGTGTTGATGTTGCTCTTGGTGCTCAGCCCCCTTGGAACAGAGGTCAAAGGCACCAAGGGCTGGTTCCAGTTCGGGTTCGTCTCCCTGCAACCGGCCGAGTTCACCAAACTTGCGGTCATCGTTACCCTCGCCGCGGTGTTCACCGGCCGTCACGCGTCGGCCGAGGCCCCGCGCATCGCGGGCGGGCTCATCCTCCTCGCGGTCTTCTGCGCACTGGTCCTCGCTCAGCGGGAGACAGGTTCGGTTCTCGTCTACTGCTTCACCGCCCTCGGTATCTTCCTGGTCGCGGGCGTACCGATTCGCGTCTTGCTGCTGCTGATCGCGTCGGCCGTCGTCGTGTTCGGGTTGGCATTCACCAGCGGAGTACTGCCGGCGTATCAGAAAGATCGTCTGACCACCTTCGTCGATCCCGACGCCGACCCTCGGGGTGATGGATACAACCAACGGCAGTCCGTCACCGCCATCGGCTCGGGCGGTCTGTACGGCCGGGGCTATTTGGAGGGGCCACAGACCCAGTTGGGATTCCTGCCCGAACAACAGACCGACTTCATTTTTGCCTCGGTCGGAGAGGAGAACGGTTTCGTCGGGGGCGTCACCATCATCGTGCTCGAAGGCATGGTGCTCCTTCGTGTCTTTCGCAATGGCCAACTGGCTCGCGACGGGTTTGGGACCCTCATCTGCGTCGGTGTCTTCACCTATCTCACGTTCCAGACTTTTCAGAATGTCGCCATGACCGTGCGGCTGATGCCCATCACCGGGGTCCCGCTGCCGTTCGTCAGCGCAGGCGGCAGCTCGTTGCTGACCACGTTCGCCGCCTTGGGACTCGTCCAGAGCATCGCGGTACACCGCCATCGGGGCTCACCCACCTGAACACCTACCGGCCGAGCAGACACGGGTTGATCAGGTAGAGTAGGTGCACGATGCTGACCACCTGGCCATCCGTTTGGCCGCTGATCGAACCTCATCTGGCCCAGGTCCAGAAGCCAGCGCGCTACATCGGCTGCGAGGACGGCGCCAATGGCAAACCACCGGATGCTTCGCTCGTCAGCTGGATGTTCCTGTACCCGGACGCCTACGAGATCGGCCTGCCCAACCAGGGCCTGCAGATCCTGTACGAGATCGTCAATGAGCGGGCCGACGGTCGTG
>JAQCHM010000480.1 GCA_027730885.1 Actinomycetota bacterium
GGCGTCGCTCCCCCGGCCGGTGTACCGACAGATCGTCTGGACCAGTGGCAGCTCAGGGCGGCAGAACTCGGGAAACCTGGGGACCAGCAAGACGGCCAATGCCGGGTGGTCGGCCAGGTTCGCTCCGACCCCACCGACGATCGCGACGGGGTCGATGCCCAGCCGGTCGAGCTCCTCACGCCGTCCGATCCCCGATCGGACCAGAACCCCCGGGGTCAGGATGGCTCCCGCCGACAGCACGACGAGCCGGGCCGTGATCCGCTCGCCCTCGGTGGTCTCCACCCCGATCGCACGCAGACCGGCGGCGGTTCGCTCGGTCAGGACCCTTGCAACCGTCGTGTCGGGCCGGATCGTCAAGTTGTCGCGGAACCTTGCCGCCGACAGGTAGCCGATTGCCGTCGAGATTCGGAGCCGCCCGAGTTTGTTCATCGCCATGGGCCCCACGCCGACGGCGTCGGGCGCATTCACGTCGTCGCACCGAGGGAAGCCCGCGCTCACCGCCGCTTCGATGAATGCGGCCTGCGGTGGTGTCAGCTCATCAGGGGTCCAACGCCGCACCGAGATGGGGCCACCGTCTCCGTGATAGGGCTCCGATCCGAAGTCGAGGTCGCGTTCGGACCGGTTGTGGGCCTCGAGCACTCTTGGCCAGGCCCATTCGGGGTTGCCTAACGACGCCCAGTGATCGAAATCGGCCGGGATGCCACGCAGGGCGATGGTGGTGTTGACCGCGCTGGACCCGCCGGTCACCCGACCCCGTGGGAAGCGGTCGGTGCGCGCACCGCTCGGCTGGTAACGCAACTTCCAGTCATGGTCCACGTAGGAATTGTCGTGCCCATTGCGAAGGTCCTCGGGGAGATCCGAAGCGCGCGCGTAGTCGGGTCCGGCATCGAGGAGGACCACCCGGAGATGCGGGTTCTCGCTGGCTCGGGCAGCGATCACCGCGCCGGCCGCACCACCCCCGACAACGAGGACATCGATCGAGTCGGCGCGGAGATCGTCGTGTTGCTTGGCTGGGCTGTGCGGCACGGGGAGAGATTAGGCTCCGCCGATGGCGTCATCCCTCATTGTGCGCAACGCAACCATCGTCGACGGGTCCGGCGGGCCGGGTTTCTCCGGCGATCTCGCGGTCACCGACGCCCGGATCACCGCGGTCGGCACCATTCCGGCCTCGTCCGATGGACCGAACACGGTGACGATCGACGCCGGCGGAGCTTGCCTCTCCCCTGGCTTCGTCGACGTGCACACCCACGACGACCGCGCGCTCCTTCGCCATCCCGGCATGGAGTTCAAGCTGTCGCAGGGATGCACCAGCCTCGTCATCGGCAACTGCGGCTTCAGCGCAGCGCCGGCCGCAGTTGGGCGAACCGACCCGAGCGGCCTGATCGGGGTCGAACCCACGTGGACCGACCTCGACGGGTTCCGTGCCGCGGTCGAGGCCGTTCGGCCCTCGGTCAACTCGATGGCACTGATCGGACACAACTCGATCCGCACGCTCGTCATGGGCGAGGAGCGGCGTGCGCCGACCGTGACCGAGCTCGACACCATGCGCCGCCACGTGGAGGCCGCCATGGGCCAGGGTGCCTGTGGTTTCTCGACCGGTCTCATCTACCGGCCGGGTCGTTGGTCGCAGACCGACGAGGTGATCGAGCTGGCCCGGGCCGCTGCCGGGGGCGGTGGCCTCTACGCCACCCACATGCGCAACGAGGGCGATCGCCTGTTGACCGCGGTCGACGAGGCCATCCATATCGGCCGTACCGCCGGTCTGCCTGTCCAGATCTCGCACCACAAGTCGGCCGGCCGCCGCAATTGGGGCCGCATCGGAGCCTCACTGGCCAAGATCGACGCGGCCAACGCCGAAGGGGCCGACATCACCCTCGACGTCTACCCCTACACCGCCGGCAGCGGCCCGATGGCCCAGTACTTCGACGTCGACAACGTCGACCCCGAGTTGGCCGAGGTCATCCGCTTCGCCAGCTGCCCTGCGATCCCCGAGTACGAGGGCCGCATGGCTGTCGATCTCGCGGTGGAGGAGGGTGTTTCGGCCGCAGCCATCATCGAGAAGGTGCTGCGCTCACCGAAGGGTGACCGAACGGTCTGTATCCAGTTCATCATCGACGAAGCCGACGTCGAGGAGAACCTCCGACATCCCTTGGTGATGGTCGGCTCCGATGGCATCCCCGACCTCAAAGGCCGCCCCCACCCTCGCCTGTTCGGCACGTTCCCCAAGGTTCTCGCCCACTACGTGCGCCACCGGCACGTTCTCTCGCTCGAAGAGGCGGTACGCCGCATGACGAGCTTGTCGTGCGACCGTTTCGGTTTCGTCGACCGGGGTCGTGTGGGAGAAGGACAGTTCGCCGACCTCGTGCTCTTCGACCCCGCAGCCATCACCGACACCGCCACCTACGACGACCCCAAACAGGAAGCGACCGGGATCAGCCTGGTGGTGGTCAACGGACAGATCGCCCTGCGCGACGGAACCCACACCGGCGCCGGCGCCGGCCGATTCCTCCACCACAACCGCTGACCCCACCCCACCCC
>JAQCHM010000481.1 GCA_027730885.1 Actinomycetota bacterium
CTGTGTCGATGTCTGGAACACGAGTGCGCTACCACCTATGACGAAGAGGCTGATCAGGGCCGTCACGTAGTTCGGCGAGAGCCCGAGCGCCACGAGCATCGCTCCGAGCGTCAAACCTGACGCCACGACGAGCCGACGCGGCCGCATCCCTCGGTTCCGGAATGCATCGATCATCCCGGCGCAGAACGCACCGAGGCCGGCAACGCCCGACATGATGCCGTATCCGGTGGCGCCGTCGGAAATTCGATAATCGGCGAGTGACGGAAGGAAGGTCAGATAGGGAAACCCGATCATCACGACGCCGATGGTGAGCAGGCCGACGATCAAGACATCCGGGTTGCCGCGGACGAAGCTGGCGGCGTCGACGAGGTCACCGAAAGGCGATGTCGTTCTCGCTGCGGGTGGTGCAACTTTTGGGAGTCTCGTCAGCATCAACGCGGCGATCGCGATCGCGACCCCGGACCCGAGGAACACGCCACCGACCCCGAACCAGGCGACACCGACCAACAAGCCGGCGAGCGCGGGCGCCAACACCCGCGCCGTCTCCTGTGAGATCTGGGCCAGGACGACGGCGTTCCTGAGCAGGTCGGGCCCGACCACCTCGGAGATGAAGGCGATTCTCGCCGGGAGATAGAACGCGAATGCTGCGGCCTGCATGGCACTGGCGACGACCAGCATCCAGTACTCCACCGTCTCGGTGACTGCCGCCACGCCGAGGAGCAGCGCCGTTACCATCAAGAAGCTGACCGACACGAACAGGATGGTTCGCTTGTCGCAGCGGTCGGCTGTGACCCCACCGATCGGCGTCGTCACCAGCATCGCCCCGCCGAACGCAAGCATCACCCCGCCGAGTCCGGCGTTGCTCCCGCTCAGCTCCAGCGCCAGCCAGCCGCGAGCGACCGCCTGGCCCATGACGCCGAAGACGACGATCGTGGCGCTCACGAACAAGGTGCGGTACGACTTGTTCGACAGGGCGGCGAAGGCGCTCGAGTCGAGCTCGGAGGGGTCAGGCGATCCGGTGCCCGGTGATGTGGCGGGGTCCTCGCTGGCCGGCGGGAGCGCAGCCACGTCGCGGCTCAGTCGTCGGCCGTCGCCGCGACCACATCGTGCGCGAAGCGGCTGATCTGTTCGACGAGGTCGTCACAGCTGAGAGAAGGAATCCTGACCTGGGCATGTGTGACCCCTTGGTCGGCCAGCTGGCCAACAGCGTCGATGATCCGCTCACTAGATCCGTGAACTGTCCACGACGGAATCTCGAACCCCGGTTGACCCAGGTAGCAGCTGAGACCCCCACCGATCACGAAGCCGTCGAGGGATCCGTCGGGTCGATGCTCGGCCAGCACCTCGAGTGCTCTCGACATGCCTCCTTCGGGCGGGCCCTGGGGCAGCCACCCGTCGCCGAGGCGAGCGGCACGTTTCAACGCCGCCTCGGACGATCCCCCGACCCAGATCGGCGGACCCCCGGGCTGCACCGGCCGAGGCCTCTGGCCGAGGTCAGCCTCGGCCCACTCTTCTTCGAATGCCGCGCGAATGCGTGGGAGGTAGTTGTCCATGACCTGACCGCGCTTGCGGAACGGGATGTCGAGCGCTTCGAATTCGTCCACCACATGACCGGCGCCGACTCCGAGGAGCGCCCGACCATTCGACAGTGCGTCGAGCGTGGAGAAGGCCTTTGCCGTGGCGAGCGGGTGCCGGTAGGGCACCACGTACACGTGGGAGAGCAGGCGAACCGTTTCGGTCAGACCCGCCAGCCAACTCAGTGTCGAAACGGTGTCGTACCACGTCGTCTGCATCCGATCGACCTGCGACCTGGGAACCCCGATGTGGTCACAGACGCCGACGTAATCGAAGCCGCCCGTGTCGCAGGCTTGCGCGACGCGGCGAAGCTCGGCCGGTCCTGCATCGGCTTCCCAATCGGCCGCCATCAGCCGGGATTGGGCTTGGACGGGAAGCTGGATACCGAATCGCACGTCAGGCCTGGGTTCCCTGTGACCGGAGCGGATCGCGCCCGATCTTGCGGTGGTGGAAGATCCAGGTTCCGTCACCGGCTCGGCGGTACTGGTCTCGATATCGACCCGACGATTCGAAACCGTCATCGGAGGTGACGAGCCAGTACGACGCACCGTGTGCGGCATCGGAACTGTCGAGCGAGATCGTGACGTTCGAGATGTGGTGACGCACGAACGTACGGGCCGGTGCCTCAGAGCGATCATCGACGATGTTGCGGAAGAATCCCTCGATCTCATCCGGCCCGTGGTATGTCCCGTCGGCTGTCTCGAGTATGGCGTCGGGAGCGAAGAGTTTGACCATTTGGTCGATTCGTCCACTGTCGCCGAGGTGAGTGTATGCGGCGACGAGCTCGCGTATTTGCTCTCGTGCTGCGAGTTCATCGTGGTCTGGCGGGGGGATCGTGTCAGTCATCATCATCGATTCTAGTTGTCCACCAATCGGTTGGTAGACCGTAGACCGGACGGCTGCTCGATGCAATTCGGAGCCGCTCCGGTGGCGTCGGGATTACTGACGGTCGACGAGCCGCGA
>JAQCHM010000029.1 GCA_027730885.1 Actinomycetota bacterium
ATTCCTTCGCCCGCCAGCCGGCACCGATCCCGAGGATGAAGCGACCGCCTGACAACGTCTGCAAAGTGGCTGCCATCTTGGCCGTCAGCGCGGGCGGCCGATAGCCGTGACCGAGCACGTGATGGCACAACAACACGTCGGGGAACTTCGCGGCCATCCAGGTGAGCGTTGTCCATCCCTCGAGGAACGGGTCGGTCTTGGCGTCGAAGCCGTAGAAGTGGTCGGCGATCCAGAGGGAATCGAAGTGCGGCAGCGCCGTGGGCAAGATGTGCTCCTGCTGGTACATGGCGATGGGCCGAAAGTCACTGCCGCTGTTGCCGATGACCGGCGACAGCCACCCGAACTTGATGGTCATTCGTTCTCACTCCCTACAGATCAAGATTCGAGCGGCGGTCACCAGGCGGCTACTTGTCGGCCTTCCAGGTGGCGTAATCGACGACCGGCAGGCCGTCGGCCTTCCACCCGCCGAAGCCGGTGACGATATGGGAGACGCGAGGGAGTCCCATGTCCTTCAGAGCCTTTGCGGACAAACTTGTCCGCCCACCTCCCGCTCAATAGAGGACGAACTCTCGATCCTCGGCAAAGACCGGCTTGAAGTACGGCGATGCCGGGTCGATCCAGAATTCGAGCATGCCGCGCGGTGCGTGGAACGCTCCGGGGACGACGCCCTCTCGTTCGAGCTCGCGGACGTCGCGGATGTCGACCAGCAACGCTCCCTCCTCATCCACCCGCCGCTTGGCTTCAGCCGGCGTGTGATTGTCGATCTCGGCCCGAGCGGCCGCAATCATCTCCTCGACGGGCTTGATGGCCATGGTTCCCCCTTGTGCAGGTTTGTTCCGACGCCGATCGTCGGGCACCGGGCCGACAGTACCCCACGCGAGTGACAGTCGACCTGAACGACCCGCAACCTGGACGCAAGCGTCAAGGACCTTTCAGGCCAACACCAGCTCGTGGGCTGCACGCGAGGCGGCCAGATAGACCTCGCCGGCCGACATCCCCTTGCGGTCGACTACGACCGCGTCGTACTCGACCCCCTTGTGTTGCCACACCTCGCCCGCCCGGATGTGGGCGACGGTTCCCCACCGTTCATGGAGATCGGCCAACACCGGACCCACCGATCCGACCGCCGACCGCACGTGGACGCCCGTCGGACGCACGCCATCCAGGTGCACGGCGTCGAGCAAGTGCCGTTCGGCGTGCTCGTTGAGCCAGTCGGCAATCTCGGCCGACATCCGGTAGGCCGTGCGCATCTCGACCAGGTCGCGGTCCAGCAAGTTGGCGACCCTCCGCAGACCGAGGCTGTTGGGAGCCGAGCGTTGCGCGTCATCACCGACCACTGTCACCCCCTTCGAACGACGGAGTCCCGCACGAAGCTGCAGCAACGAAAGATCCTGGGCCTCATCGACGATCACATGGGAGTAGCGGGCCGGCACCCCGGCGAACCGAGCTTGTACTTCGTCGGCCAGCGGCCCTTCGGGTCGGCCGCCATGGTCGACCGCCAGCCAGGCGGCGATGACGTCCGGCGGAAGCCCGATCGATTCGAGTGTGGCCTGACGACGCAGCGCCCTCATGACCTGGGCGGGGGTCACCACGGGGAACACCGAGGTCGCCGCTATGTTGACCTCCTTGGCCGAGAGGTTCCGCGCCCGAGCCAGCCCGTCGACGAACAACCTGCGGCGGTCCCGCCACGGGAGGTTCAGCTTGGAGACCCGCTCGACGGCTTCGACAACCTCGTGCTCGGGGATCGTGCGGGCCCCCACCTTGAACTCGGTCGGGTGTACCAGCCCTGCCTCGAACCGATCGAGCGCCTCGATCCACCGCTCGTCGCTTCCCGCCAGCGACGACGGGCCGAGCAGACGTTCGAAGGTCGTCTGGTGAATGCGTGCTTCACCCAGGGTGGGAAGCACGCTGGCCACGTAGGCGAGAAACCGGCCAGAAGGCCCGATGACCAGGAGGCGATCGGCGGTGAGCCGGGTGTCGTTGTAGACCAACCAGGCGGCTCGATGCAGACCGACGACCGTCTTGCCGGTTCCCGGTCCGCCGCGCAGGACCAACGTCGCATCGGGTGAGAGCCTGACTAGCTCGTCCTGTTCGGACTGGAGGGTCGCCACCGCCATTCGCATCTCGGCCCCACGCGAGCGCGAGAGCTCGGTGAGAAGCGGAGACGAACCGGTGACCTCTCCCGTCGCGAACTCCTCGACCATGAGATCGACGATGCTGCCGACGTAGCTGACCCTTCGCTCGGGGCCCAGCGGCTCGTCGAATCGCGCCTGATAGAAGTTCGCAGCGAATGGAGCACGCCAATCGACGACGAGTTGGTCGGACCCATCGTCGATGCCATAGAGCCCGATCCGCCACGCGTGATCGTCATCGATGCGCCCGAACACGACGAGCTCCTGGGTCAGCTTCTCGACCGTTCCCGCGATGACCGATGCGATGTAGTCCGCGGTCACCGCGTCGGCACCATCGGCTTTTATGTCCTTCAGTCGTCGGAGCTTCGTCTGCACCGCGGCCCGCGCCTGCTCCAGGACCGCCAGCTCGTGTTGCAGGCTGATCGGCTCCGGAGCGCGCATCGGGTCACCCTATGGCAAAGCCCGCGGCGAACCGTCGGAGATTCACCAGGCGCTGGCAGGATGGCTGGGTGTCCAGCATCGTCGTCTCCGAACTCGAATATGCGCCGCCCGGAGCCGACTCGCTGTTCTTCGAGGTGAGCTTCGGGGTCAGTCCCGGAGAGCACGCCGCCCTCGTCGGCGCCAACGGCGTCGGCAAATCGACGATCTTGCGGATCCTGGCCGGCGAACTCGTGGCCGACGAGGGCGACTTCTCGATCGGCGGCAGCTTCCTCTCGATGACCCAGGACGTCGGCATGGCCCGACCGACCGACTCGCTCCGTCAGATGCTCATCGAGGTCGCCCCCATCGATCTGCGTACGGCCGGTCGGGCGATGGTGGCGGCCGAAGCCGCCATGCTTTCGGGCGAGGACGACGGCATGGCGTTCGCCACCGCGCTCACCGACTGGGGGGATCTCGGTGGTTACGAACTCGAGTCGCAGTGGGCCGCAGCCGCCCGGCGCAGCGTCAAGGCGCCGGTCGAGGACTTTGGCACTCGCCTCGTCTCCGAGCTGTCCGGCGGTGAACGCAAGAGGCTCGTGCTCGATCTGCTGTTGACCTCAGGTGTCGACGTGCTCCTGATCGACGAGCCCGACAACTACCTCGACATCCCCACGCGGGTGTGGCTCGAGGAACAGATCAAGGCGTGCAAGTCGACCATCCTGATGGTCAGCCACGACCGTGCCCTCCTCGAGTCGGTCGCCACCAAGATCGTGGTCATCGAGGGCTCGGGTTGCTGGGTCCACGGTGGCTCGTACAAGACCTTCCCCGATGCCCGAGCCCGGCGCCAGGAGCTTCTCGGCGACGCGCTCAAGCGTTGGAACGACGAAGAGCGTCGCCTGTTCCATCACATGAAGATCATGAAGCAACGGGCGGCGCAAAACTTCAAGAACGCCACGAAGGCCAACGCGGCCGAGGCCAGGTGGGAGAAGTTCGTCGCCATCGGCCCGCCACCGCCACCGGTTCCCGATCAGTTCATCTCGGTCAATCTCCGTGGCGCCGATTCGGCGCGTCGTGTGGTATCGCTCGATCAGCTTTCGGTCGGTGATCTTTTCTTCCCGTTCTCCGAGGAGATCTACTTCGGCGAGCGGGTCGGGTTGATCGGGCCGAACGGCACGGGCAAGAGCCACCTTCTCGGAGCGTTGGCGGGCAGCATCACGCCCGACGAGGGCCGAGTCTCGTTCGGCCCGCGCACGTCGGTCGGCACCTTCACCCAGATCAACGACCGACCGGACTTCCTCGGTCGCGAGTGTTTCGACATCGTCCGAGACCGTACCCACGAGGACGAGAAGGCCATGAAATCCCTGGCCCGCTATGGGCTCGCGCCCCACGCCCGTCAGGAGTTCGAGACCCTCTCCGGTGGACAGAAGGCCCGACTCGAAGTGCTGTGTCTTGAACTCGAGGGCCACAACGTCCTCCTCCTCGACGAGCCGACCGACAACCTGGACATCGAGTCATCCGAGGCGTTGGAGAAAGCGCTCGACGGCTTCCTCGGCACTGTGATCGCCGTCAGCCACGACCGCACCTTCCTCGCCAGCCTCGACCGCTTCGTCATGATCGGCGACGACGGCGAGGTCCACTCGATCCCCGACTACGACCTGGCCATGACCGCCCTTGCAGCCCCCGCCGACATCGCGAAGGTGAAGCTGGTCAAGAAGCTCACCTGAGGGGCCGGTTCCAACGAAGGAGTAAGGTGCGTTCGTAAACGACTGGAACAGACAAGTCATGGACGAGTTCAGGGCGAACGGCGGGAAGGTCGCCCAGTTCGGCGACGCCCCAATGATCATCCTGCACACCATCGGGGCCAAGACGGGCGAGGTACGACCGATCCCACTCGTTTGTTACCTCGAAGGCGATCGCTTCGTCGTGTTCGCCTCCAAAGCCGGCGCGCCGAACAACCCCGCGTGGCACCACAACCTCAAGGCCAACCCAGAGATCGACGTCGAGTACGGCACCGAGACGTTCAAGGTCGCAGTGGCCGAACTCACCGGCGACGAACGGGCCCAGCTCTACGCCAAGCAGGTTGCGCTGATGCCCCAGTTCGGTGAGTACGAAACGAAGGCCGGAGGCCGGGTCATCCCGGTGTTGGCGCTCACCCGCATGTGATCCGTCCGGGCCTCAGCCCGTGACGATCAACCCAAGCCGCGAGAATCCTGCTTCAGCGCCGTGTCGACGGTGAGCGCTGAGGCGACGACCAATGCCCGAAGCGGGTCGAGCAACGGTCGGTGAATCTGCAGCACGTAGTTGTCGGCGGTGGTGAAGAGGGTCTTGGCCAGGCCTTCCCAGGTCTTGGTGATGCGAGCCACCTCGTTGTCGTCGGCATCCTGGATGGAGAAGTTCCACGCGCGCCAGTTCTCGGCGCGGATGGAGCCGAGCCGGAAGTCGCCGGCGAAGAGCCCGAAGCGGATCTTGCCGATGGCATTCTCCTGTCGGATCTCCCCGATTGGGCGGCCGGCGCCATCGGCGATGAGCACCTTGGATTTCACGAGCTTGGCCGGCCGAGTGACCTGCATGACAACAGTGCCGGTGACATCCACGATCTGGAAGGTGTGGGTCATGAACTGGTCGAGGTTAGTGGCGACCCGCATGACCTTCTTGAGGGCTGACTGACCGACCTGACGCACGGCCCCGATCTGGCGTCCGCCCTGATCGAAGATGGCGTACTCGTTGTTGATCTCGATCAGCTTGGCCTTCTGGTTCACAACCAGTACCGGCTCGCCGAAGAGCGTGCCGTCGCCGACGAATGCTGCGTCGACCGGGCCGCCACGCTTGGCCGCCTGAGCCTGGTGGTTGGCGACCTGCTGCTGGATCCGCTGTGGGTTGTGCCCCACCTGGACCGGCGGAGGTGGCGACTGGAGGGGATCGACGCCCTGGCGACCCTGCGAGCTGACGTGGTCGGTCCAGCGCTCGCCGTCCCAGAATCGCAGCTCGTGTCGACCGACGGGATCCGGATACCAATTGGCCGGATAGGTCGACGGCTGCTGCTGCGGAGGTGGTGCTGGTGATTGCGGGGAGGTCACACCTCGACGCTACCGCGAGACGAATCGGCCGAGCGCAACGCCCCGCAGCGGCCAGCTTGTGACCTACGGCCCGGGCCGGGTCGTGCGATCGAGGTCATACTGTCGCCATGAAGCCCAGCGGACCGGTTGTGACGGTGTTGGCGGCGGTTGCCGTAGCTGTCGTCGTACTCGGCCTCGTCACCGGGCGCAGTCGACGGCAGACCTTCGAGGCGGGAACGCCGCAGGCGACCGTGCAGCAGTATCTCGATGCGGCGTTCGACGGCGATCCCGATCTGGCCCGGACGTTCCTTGACGACAACACGGCCGATCGCTGCGAGCGACCTCTTCGCCGCAACGTCGTCGCTGACACGGTTCGAGCGGTACTGGTGACCGAACGAGTCGAGCAGGACCGGGCGACGATCGAGATACGTCTCACCTTCGGCGACGACGGCCCGTTCGGGTCGGGCGGCTACGACATGGAGGAGCGCTTCTTCCTCGAACGGCTCGATGGCGACTGGCACATCGCCGAGGACCCCTGGCCGGCGGCCCCGTGCGACTTCTGACAGCTCAGCTCGACGACACCCCGCTACCCGCCACCCAACGCTGCTCGAAAGAAGGTCGTGACCGATGGTGATCGCCGGATTCATCCCACTCATCGTCCTTGGTCTTATCGTCTGGCTCGTCGTGACCGCCGTCAGGAACCGCGGGCCGCACGCCGGCGGCGCAGCCGAGCGCGACGAGCTCGACATGGCGGCTTCGATTCGCAGACTCGTTCTGTACGGCCTGACCTTCCTCTCGCTCGTCCTGCTCGCGGCGGGGGTGACCAGCGCGGCGAGTCAACTGATCGAGGGTGAGACGCTCGCTTCTGATCGAGCGCAAGCGGTCGCACGGTCTCTCGCCTTCATCATCGTCGGGGCCCCCGCTTTCGTGTGGCTCGGCCGCTACGGCAGGAAGCAATTGGAGAGCGATCCGGCGGAGCGCCGCTCGGCCAGTTGGTTCGGATACCTCAACCTCACCCTGGCCGTCTCGCTGGCGGTCAGCATGTTCCAGGCCCACAAGATCCTACGGGCGTGGGCCAACGACGACGCGTTCGACCGTGGCGCGCTGGTCGCAATGGTCGCAATGGTCGTCTGGTCCATCGTCTGGGCCGGTCACTGGTCCGGACTCCTCCCCCGCTACGGCGTCAACGGAGATCTCCACCTCGCTGCAGGGACGGTCGCCGGGTTGCTTGCCACGCTCATTGCGTCGGTCGGCCTGTTCCAGCAGGCCGGCGACAAGCTGCTCGACCGCTTCACGACCGTCACATTGTAGGAGGGCCCCGACGTCGACAACGGACCGACCACCTGGACGTGGATCATCACCTTCACCCTGGGCGCTGCGGTGTGGGCCTTCTTCTGGTCGATGCGCTACCGGCGCTCCCCTCAGAGCGACTTGTGGAGCGTCGTAGTCTTGTTCCCGGGGACACTCCTGGGCCTCGTCATGACGGTCGTATCCGCAGCCGGAGGCCTCTACCTCGTCCTGGTGTGGTTCCTCGGCGAGCCGGCCGAGAACGCGGCGCGAAGTCATTTCGCCGGCGCACCGATGTTGTTCGGGGCGCTCCTCGTCGGTGCCGGTTCATGGTGGCACCACCAACTCGTGCTCGACGAACGCTCGGCCCAGCGACCCGAGAATCGCAGCGACCCGGTGCGGGTTCGGGACCACGTGCTCAGCGGAGCAAGTCTGATCACCGCCATGGCGGGGGCGACGATGCTCCTCGTCGCGCTCTTCGAGACGCTCTCCGTCCGCGTCGTCGCCGGCGACGCCGGCATCATCAACCGAGTCATCCTCGCCCTCATCCTGTCAGTGATCGGCGGACCGCTCTGGTGGTGGTCCTGGAGTCGACTCGAGAGGCGGGTCAGGGAGAGTCGGGATGGTTCGGCGGAAGAGCTCGGATCACCGATCCGGCGGATCTACCTCATCGGACTCTTCGGGGTGGGTGCCCTCGTCGTGATCATCTCGTTGATCGGGGTGATCACGTCCGCGCTCGAGGATTTGATCGAAGGCACAGTCGGCCGGGCGACCCTCGACGAGAACCGCTTCGGTCTCGCGTTGATCGTGACGATCACCGGAGTCGCCTGGTGCCACTACACGATCTTCCGGCGAGATCGACACGACCTCGCTGCGCTTCTCCCTCCGCCGCCGGTCGTCACCCACCAACCCGTCGGATGGCTGGTGACTCCCCTCGGGTCACCGCTGGCGGCACAGCTCCCCGGGCAGCTGACCCGACTGATCCGGACCGATCTCACCGATCTCACCGATCTCACCGATCTCGCGGTGATCGATCCGGCGGAGGTGCAAGCCCGAATGGAAGCCTGCCCGTCAGACCAGGTTCTTGTCGTCCAAGGCCGCGACGGCGTCGACGTCGTGCCGATCGCGACCTCGACCCTGCGGCAGTGAGGCACCGGCCTCCGCGTTCGGGATCGGGCGCGAGTCAGGTCACCGCGTGAGGGTCGTAGAGGTGCACGAGGACGTCGGCGATCGCCTCCATCACCTGTTGGCTGTTGTCGGCGTGATTGGTGCTGGCCAGCTCGACGGGGGCTCCGACGCCGACTCGAACCCTGGGCCGCGGCAGCTGGAGCCTCGGTGGTCGGCCACGAGGCCACACGCGTTCGGTGCCGCTCATACCGATCGGTACGACAACCGCACCGGTCGCCAGGGCGATTCGGGAGACACCCGGACGGCCGGGCCCGACCCCCCGCACCCATTCATCGGGTCGACAGAGACGTCCCTCGGGCATCAGCGACAGGAGGTGTCCCGCGCTGACCGCCTCGATCGAGGCTCGCTCGGAGGACTCGCGGTGGCGAGTCGAGGTCGGGATCGCTCCGATGCTGTGCAACAGTCTGGCGCCCGGTCCCTTCTCCATGAGATCGGCTCTGACTTGAATTCGGCTCGACAGCCCGAACCTGCTGAACACCGCCATCGCCACGGCGAGGTCCAGCAAACTCCGATGATTGGCCGCCAGGATCACCGGCCGATTGTCGGGAAGCGGCAACACCTCGGGGAGATCGAGGTCGGCCACCGCCCGGGTCACCCGAGTGAACCAGCGGCCGCTTCGCTGGAACCAATCGTGTTGGGCTGTCGGGCGAAACGCAGGCGGGACCACGGTTCCGCACTCTAGCGACCCATTCCGGACTCCACGGACGAGTCCGAGGAGTCGACACCGGCCACCGACGAAGGCCAAGATGACACATGCCTCTCGGACCGACCTGGACCATCGGTGATGTCAACATCACCAGCATCATCGAGACCGAACAGCACTGGCGATTTGCCTGGCTGCTCCCGAGCGTCACCGACGACCTGATTGCGTCCGTTCCCTGGATGAAGCCTCACTTCGTCGATGACGTCGGCAAGTTGATTCTTCGCATCCAGGCCCTGGTCATCGAGGCCGACGGTCAGCGCATCATCGTCGACACCTGCGTCGGCAACGACAAGCCTCGTCCGACCCCGTTGTTCGACATGCTCGACACGACGTTCCTCGACGACCTGAAGGCGGCCGGGTTCCCTCCGGACACGATCGACCAGGTCGTCTGCACTCATATGCACGTCGATCACGTTGGCTGGAATACGCGGTGGGTCAACGAGGCGTGGGTTCCCACGTTCCCCAACGCCCGACACCTGTTCGGCCGCATCGAGTACGAGCACTGGAAGGTCACCGACGAGTCCGACGTGTTCGGCGACGTGATGGGCGATTCGGTCGCGCCCGTCTTCGATGCGGGACTGGCTGAGATCGTCGAGTCGGACCACTCACTCACGCCGTCGGTGCGGCTGGAGCCGACGCCGGGCCACACGCCGGGCCACCACAGCGTCCATATCTCATCGGGCGGACGCCAGGCCGTGATCACGGGCGACATGGTCCATCACCCCATCCAGCTCCCCCATCCCGACCTTGTGTCGAGTGCCGACACCGACTCGGCCGCGGCAATCGCAAGCCGGCGGGCCGCGTTCGCCCGGTGGGAGGCCGATGACGTCTTGGTCATCGGCACGCATTTCGCCGGACCGGGAGCAGGACGCCTCGTCGCCGAAGGTGACGGCTGGCGCTACGACGTCTGAGTCGCGTCCTTCGGACGGTCGGCCGGCATGGTCCGCAGCTGCGCCTCGTCGACGACCAGATCGACCGCAGCGCCGATCACCAACGCGACCGCCGAATCGAAGACCAAGGATTCCCCTGGGTGCTCATCGGTGCTCGTGGCCTCGATCCTGTACCGGCCCTCCCGGAAGATCGACCGTTCGACCCTCCCTGTTCGCACCCGGCCGCCCGCGGCGCCAGGAGCGCCGCCCACCGCAGGCCGCAGGCCGTCGACGGGAACCAACAGTGTCTGCTCGCCTCGGGTCCAGAGGTTGGGATGACCGAGGAAGTCGGCAACGAACGCCGACGCGGGTCGCCGCCAGAGATCTTCGGGCGTGCCGACCTGCTGCACGCGGCCCTCTCGTAGCACCACCACCTCATCGGCGAGCGCGAAAGCCTCCGCCTGGTCGTGGGTGACGTGCACCGCCGTCATTCCCTGTTGTCGAATGACCCGGCCGAGCACGCTCACGAGGTGCTCACGAAGCGTCCGGTCGAGCGACCCGAGCGGCTCGTCCAGCATCAGCAGCCGTGGTGACGGCGCGAGAGAACGCGCCAGCGCGACCCGTTGGGCCTCTCCGCCGGACAACTCGTCTATCGCTCGATCGACGGTGTCCTCGAGGCCGACGAGGGCGAGAAGCTCGCGTACCCGATTCTCCTGAAGCCGATCACCCACTCCTGCGTAGCGCAACCCGAACCGGACGTTCTGTCCCACAGTCAGGTGGGGGAACAGCGCGTGGTCCTGGAACATGAGCCCGACACCTCGTCGATGGGTCGGCAAGGCATCGAGCGCCCTCCCGGCGAGGACGACCGAACCACTTGTCGGCCGCTCGATTCCGGCCACTGCCCGCAACAGGCTGCTCTTGCCGCAACCACTCGGACCGACGACCGCCACGATCCAGCCACCCGGCACGCGAAGGTCCACGGCGTCGAGCGCAAGGGTCTCGCCGTATCGAACGGTGAGGTTCGACACCTCGAGACCGCGGGACCATTCGGCATCCGGCGACCTCATTCGGCTTCGCCGACTCGGTCGAGAACCAAGGCGAGCGAACCGACGATCAAGCCGATGATCACCGACAGCGCGAGCGCCTGCCCGCGGAGCGTGTCGCCAGGACGGGAGAGCAAGCGGAAGACCGCCAGGGGTGCAGTGAACCCTGACGCCCCCCGGGCCAGGAACGACGTTGCACCGAACTCACCCACGCTGACCGCCACCGCGAACCCGGCACCGCTGAGGACCGCTCGCCGAACGATCGGGCGCTCGATCCGTCGAGTCACCTCACGAGGCGAGGCCCCCAGGCCGGCTGCAGCCTGTCGAAGTCGCTCCGGAATCGACGTGATGGCGGGCATGATCGTGGCCAGAACGAACGGGAGGCCGATCACCGCGTGAGCCGCGGGGATCAGCCACAGGCTCCGACGCAGGTCGAACCGGGCAAACCCGACCAGGTAGCCGAACCCGAGCGTCACGGCCGAGACCCCCAGCGGCACCAGTGAGACCAGCCCGACCAGTCGACCGAGCCGACCCCCCCGAGCGATCGAGCGGGCGGTGACGACGGCACAGGCGACCGCGATCGCCGCCGCAACCGAGGCGAACGCCAACGAATGGAGCAAGGCCCGAAGGGGCGAGACCGGAAGTACGTCGGAACGCTCGGCGAGCCGGACGAAGTGGTCGAAGCCGTGACCATCTCCTACCCGTAGCGAACGCTCGACCAGGGCGACCATCGGCAGCACGATCACGACGCCCACGATCACCAAGACCATCACGCCGAGCACCCGGCTCGGACCGGAATCGATGGGCAACCGACGACGGCGAAGGGTCCGCGCTGAGCTGAGACCGGCCGCGGGAGCCCGACGCTGCCATCGACCGGCGGCGATCGCCAGGAGCGCGACCACGCACATCTGGAGCAACGCCAGGACCGCGGCAACGTCGAACTCCTGACGGAACACCGCATAGCGTTGGATCTCGGTCTCGAGGGTCGCTCGAGTCGGGCCGCCCAACATGAGGATGACGCCATAGCTGGTGAAACAGAACAGGAAGACGATGGTCGCACTGGCGGCGAGCGGGCCTCGCAGCACCGGAAAGGTGACACGCCGGAATGTCTGCCAGCTCGACGCGCCGAGCACTCGAGCGGCGTCGGCCTGACGAGCATCGATCCGCGACCAAGCGCCGCCGAGCACGCGAACGACGACCGCCAGGTTGAAGAAGACGTGGGCCGCCAGAATGGCGAACAACGACTGCTCGAACACACCGAAGGCCCCGAACACCGCACGAAAGGACGCGGCGACGACCACCGTCGGGAGCACGAAGGGGACCACGACGAGCGAACGGATCAGCCGTCGACCGGGTAGCTCGTATCTCGCGAGGCCCAGCGCCACCGGAAACCCCAGCGCCAGCGTCATCACTGTCGAGAGCGCAGCCTGGAACACCGTGAAGCCTGCGACACTCCAGACGGCGTCTCGCCCGAGGATTTCGGCCAGTCGCGGAGATCCGACGCCGCCGAGACTCCGCACGAGGATGGCGACGATGGGCCAGACGACGAGCGCGCCGAGGAAGGCCAGCGCCAAGGTCGGTGGCGCAGCGGACCGGATGCCGGTCAGCGAAGGACGATGTCGGTCCACCGCTCCGTCCAAGCCGAACGGTGTTCCTCGATCTCCTGGGGCGTCAGGGTCAGGGGGTTCTCAACCGTCACCCCATGCTCGACGAACTCCGGCGGCAACTCCACCTCGGCGTTGGCCGGCACGACGAACATGTTGAGCGGGATGTCCGCCTGGAACTCCTCTGACAGCAGGAAGTCGATCAGCGCGCCGGCCTGCTCGGCGTGCTCGGTACCGTCGAGAATGCCGGCGAACTCGATTTGGCGGAAACACGAGTCGGTCAGGACCCCGGTGGGAGCGACATCGACGGGCGGGTCGGCGAAGACGACCTCGGCGACGGGGCTCGACGCGTAGCTCGTGACCAACGCCTTGTCGCCGCCCCCGGCAACGAACTGGCCGTAGTAGGCCCCTTCCCAACCGGCTTCGACGGTGACGCCGCCGTCGGCGAGGCGCTGCCAGTAGTTCTCCCACCCATCCTCTCCGTACCTCGCGATGGTCGCGAGGAGAAAGGCGAAGCCGGGTGACGACGTCTCGGGATTCTGGGTGACGAAGGACGATGCCAGCTCGGGTTCGGCGAGATCGTCGAGCGTGGTCGGAGGGTCGCCGGGAAGGGCGTCGATCCAGTAGTTGACACAGACGTCGCCGTAGTCGATGGGGGTGACGCGGTGTTCGGGATCGAGCTGGAGTGCTTCGGGCACCGATGCCAGCATCGGTGACTCGTACGCGAGGAAGATCTCGGCGTCGAGGCCTCGTTGGAGGAAGGTGTTGTCGATTCCGAACAGTACGTCGCCTTCGGGTTGGCCCTTGGACAGCACGGCGCGGGAAACGATCTCGCCCGCATCCCCCGCACCGACCACCTCGACGGTGATGCCGGTCTCGGCGGTGAACGAATCGAAGATTCCATCAGAAACAGTGAACGACTCGTGGGTGACGAGGGTCAGGGTCACCGGACCGGACGCGACGAGCTCCGACCCGCCGCACGCCGTGGCAGCGAGAACCGAGGCGCACGCAGTCGCAAGCCTTCGTGACCGACGGGCGATGGTCGGAGGGAGAGGAGCTTGGGGGCTCCTGTCGGAGGGATCCCGGTCGGGGTGCAACATTCGTGGCCTTCCTTCGCTGGAATTATCCAGAGCAGGTTCTCGGGTCGGCCGCGCTGGTGGCCGGCCATGCCGAACCCCTGACGACCCTCTCAGCCCGACTGCCTCGAGCTCCCCGGCGTTTGTGTTAAGGCATGCTACCGGTATGACACCGGCTGTCGACCAATTGGCCGCTCTCTCCGTTCCTCATCGGATCCTCAGCTATCCACACGACTCTGCAGCGGCAAGCTATGGGACCGAGGCGGCCGAGGCCCTTGGCCTCGATCCCGAGGCGGTCTTCAAGACCCTGTTGGCCCAGCTCTCGGGCGCCTCCGACGGCTCGACCCTGGTGGTGGCCCTGGTCCCGGTGACCGGCAAGCTCGATCTCAAGGCGCTCGCGCGCGCGGCCGGAGCCAAGAAGGCGGAGATGGCGAAGCCTGAGATCGCCGAACGCACCACTGGGTACGTCGTTGGCGGAATCTCGCCCTTCGGCCAGAAGAAGAAGCTCCCGACCTACGTCGACGAGACCGTCGAGTTGTTGGACACCGTGCACGTGAGCGCAGGCCGTCGCGGGCTCGAGATCTCGCTGGCCCCCGATGACCTCATCGCTGTCCTTCAGGCCGCAGTCGCCCCCATCGCCGCCGACTGACGGACGTCGGCTCAGGCTCTGCGAACGATCGGCCCCTCGGCTGAGTCCTCGACCAGCCAGCCGGCACCCGCCAGTTCGTCACGCAACCGGTCGGCGGTGGCGAAGTCCCGTGCGTTTCGAGCTGCGTGCCGTTCGTCCGCCAGGGCCTGGACATCCGCGGGAACCACTTCCTCCGACGAGTCGAGGACGAGACCGAGAACCTCGGCGATGACGCCGGCGGTCGCCGCCGCCACCGCTGCGCGGTCCGTGTCGCCCGCGTCGAGGGCGGTATTGGCCTCCCGCACCTGACGGAAGAGCAGGTCGACCGCACCCGACGTGTCGAGGTCGTTGTCCATGGTCTCGGTGAACTGTGCCAGCAATCCGGTGCTGGCAGGCGCCGCAGGCAATGACGCGCTGCGGCGGGCGAACGCGTCGAGGCGGTCCAGGGCGGCGCCGGCCGCGACCAGGGTGCCCTCGGTCACCTCGATGGGCGAGCGGTAGTGCGCCTGGAGGACGAGCAGCCGATATGCCCGCGGATCGTAGGCGTCGGTCAGATCCAGGAGGTTCATGGTGTTGCCCAACGCCTTGGACATCTTCTCCCCCCCCAACTCGACGAAGCCGTTGTGCATCCAGTGCTGGGCGAAGGTGTAACCCATCGCCACCGCCTGAGCCCGCTCGTTCTCGTGGTGGGGGAAACAGAGGTCGAGGCCACCGGCGTGCAGGTCGAATCCCTCTCCCAGCAAGTCGAGGCTCATGACAACGCACTCGGTGTGCCAACCCGGTCGGCCTTCGCCCCACGGAGATGGCCAGGACGGTTCGCCCGGTTTGGCCAGCTTCCAGAGCGCGAAGTCGCCAGGGTGCCGCTTCTCGGCCGACCCGACCAGGGTCCGATCTCCCCCGCCCTCGACGAGATCGTCCAGGGACTGATGGGCCAACAAGCCGTAGTCCCCGACAGATGCCACCGACAGGTAGACGCCATCGGAGGTCGAGTAGGCCGCGTCCTTCCGCATCAGGTCGGCGATGAGCTCGACCATTGCATCGACGTACTCGGTGGCGTGCGGGACGAGGTCGGGTCGCTGCACGTTGATGCGGTCCATGGCCCGGAACCAGATCTTCTCGCACTTGTCGGTGATCTCTCTCCAGTCACGGCCTTCTTCCTCGGCTCGCTGGATGATCTTGTCCTCGATGTCGGTGATGTTCGACACGAAGGTCACCTCGAGACCGGACCAGACGAGGTAGCGGCGCAGGCTGTCATAGACCAAGGCCATTCGGCCGTGCCCCATGTGCGGGGGTGCGTACACCGTCGGCCCGCACACGTAGATCGAGACCTTCCCGGGATCGCGTAGCTGCAAGAGCCGCACTTCCTGGCGAGCGGTGTCGTAGAGCCGAATCATGCTGTCGAACTTACTGGCCGCCACGTCGCTTGCGTGGGCCTTTTGAGCCGACAACCGATGACGACGCGGCGGTACGGTGGGCGTCGTGCCGACAAGCGCCGAGAACATTCTGGTCACCTTCTACTTGGGTTAATGTAC
>JAQCHM010000482.1 GCA_027730885.1 Actinomycetota bacterium
AGGAGGCAGTGAATCGCTGCCCCAAGCAAGCCATCAAACTCGCCGAGGCCTAGATCGCAGGAAGGCCCCACGTGGCCATGCGTTCTTCCATCACCATTGTCGGCGCTTCCCTCGCGGGAATTCGCGCTGCGGAGACCCTTCGCCGAGACGGCTTCGACGGTCGCGTCACGCTGATTGGTGACGAACTCCATGAGCCGTATGACCGCCCACCGTTGTCCAAGCAGTACCTGGCCGGCGAGTGGGACGACTCGCGTCTCGCCCTCGTGGACGCTGGACGACTGGCCACGTTGAACATCGACCTGCGTCTCGGCGTGCGGGCCACATCACTCGACGTTGCCTCGCGAACGCTGCACACCGCGGACGGCACGAGCGAGATCGTTGATGGTCTGTTGATCGCCACTGGGGCGACGCCGCGCAACCTCGCGGGCGGCGCAGGCATGGACGGCGTGTTCACGCTTCGCACGCTCGATGAGTCGCGGGCATTGCGATCGAGACTGGCGGCCGGGGCTCGCGTGGTGGTCGTCGGCGCAGGATTCATCGGCGCCGAAGTTGCCGCGACCGCCCGTGGATTGGGTCTCGACGTCACCCTCATCGAACCACTGGCCGCTCCGCTGGCTCGCGTGCTCGGAACCAAGATCGGCTCGGTCATGGCCGAGGTGCACCGAGAGCATGGCGTCGACGTGCAACTCGGGGTGGGGGTCGACGCGCTGATCGGCACCGATCGTGTCGAAGGGGTGAGACTCTCCAACGGCAAGAGCGTGGCTGCAGATGTCGTCGTGGTGGGCATTGGTGTGATCCCCAATGACCAATGGTTGGTCGGTTCCGGACTCACCATCGACAACGGCGTGGTGTGCGATGCCACCACGTTGGCCGGGCCGGGCATCACTGCGGCGGGCGACGTCGCCCGTTGGTACAACCCCCTGTTCGACGAGACGGCGCGGGTCGAGCACTGGGACCACGCAGTGGAGATGGGCGCACACGCCGCTCGCCGACTACTGGTGGCCGACGAAGATGCGACGCCGTTTGCCCCTGTCCCGTTCTTTTGGAGCGACCAGTACGACCGCAAGATTCAACTTGCGGGACGGGCACGGCATGACGATCAGATCGAGATCGTCACTGGTTCGCTCGAGGAGCGTCGCTTTGCCGCGATCTTCGGGCGCAACAACAAGATCGTCGCCGTATTGGGCATGAATCGACCGCGACACGTCATGCAATACCGGCAGTTGATCGCCGCTGGCACCAGTTGGGATGACGCACTCGCGTTCGGGCAGTCTGCATCGTGACTCGAATCACGGCGCGCGTCGTGACGAGCACGGTCGGAATCGTCGGCCTGCTCTTGACGATGGGCTGCGCCGCGGATCCCACGCTTGATGCGGCATCGCTCGAACAGGTCTTGCCGGCCCAGATCGTGCCCGATCATCCCGAAGTGGTCACCAACGTGCAGTGCCCAACGCCCATCGAGATGTCGGCCGGCATCTCCGTGGTGTGTACCGCCGAGGTGGGCGGGGATCCTGTCACGATGACGGTGACGCAACTCGACGATGTTGGTTCGGTGACTGCGGAACTGGATCAACCGCTGTTCGACGTCGAAGCATCGGCCGACGTGCTCGCGGCGCAGCTGACCGATGACCTCGCCATTGCGACCACGATTGTTTGTGTAGGGCCGGCGGTTCGAGTGTTGGATGTCGGCGAGGTCTTGTCGTGTGTCGCGTCCGACCCCAGCGGACGCAGCCGGCCGCTATTCGTCACGATCGTCGATGAGGCGGGCACGCTGGACATGAAACTCGGCTAGTGCGCTGATCAGACGCGCTCGCGCCCGTGCAGCAACCACGCTCGGGCGTCTGTGGTAGAGGTGAGTCCTCATGTCGCAGATGCTGAACATCGAGAACGACCACGGAGGCAGGATCACGTGACGAACCACACCGGCATCGGCGTCGAGCACCGCGATGGCGTGTGCCGTATCACGCTTGATCGTCCCGAGCGTCTCAATGCCGTGGACACCGAGATGCTCCGGGTGATCCACGCTGAGCAGCTACGGCTCATGGACGACCTGGACGGCTCCCACGCCGTCGTGCTGTCGGGGGCGGGCCGGGCATTCTGCGCAGGGGCGGACATTGGGCACATCGAGGCAATTGCGCACGATCCACTCGCCTATCGAGCTTTCCTCCAAGCGTTGCGTGACGTCGTGGTCGGATTCGAGCAGCTCCCACAACCGGTGATTGCCGCGGTGCATGGCGTCGCGCTGTCCGGGGGTTTCGAACTGATGCTCGGTTGCGACATCATCGTCGCCGGCCGATCGGCCATGATCGGCGACCAGCATGCGCAGCGTGGATTCGTGCCCGGTGGGGGCAGCAGCCAACGCGTGCCACGGTGGCTGTCCCGGCCACACGCACGCGACCTTCTACTCAGCGGACGCTGGCTGAGCGGGGATGAGGCCTTTTCCATGGGACTGGTCAGCCGAGTGGTCGACGATGATGCCCTTGACGCCACGGTTGACAGCCTCGCTCGCGAG
>JAQCHM010000030.1 GCA_027730885.1 Actinomycetota bacterium
CATCCAGCCGGACCTGCCGGTCGGCCTCACCTTCACCACGTTCCACTTCCCCGAACTCGTCGACCTCAACCTGCTGACCAATCCCGAATGGGACCCTCGATCGGGGACCTCGGAGTTCAAGGCCGCTGCCGTCCGCATCGACAAGCTGGCCCAGCCACCGAGCGCAGGAGCGCCCCGTGGCTGATCTGCACTTCACCGCCGACCGGGCGACCGCGGCCGAGCAGGCGGCCATCGACTCAGCGCTGCTGGCACTCGGGATCGACGCGGCCACCATCGTGGAAGACGAGCGGGTCGTCCGTGGCGGCGTCGGCCGCAGGAACGAGCGTCGTCATGGGTTGTTGCCCGGTCTGCACGCGTTGCAGCGCGTGTCTGGGTGGATCACGCCGGGGGGCCTCAACCACCTCTGCGCACAGCTGGGCGTCCCGCCGGCTGAGGCCTACGGGGTGGCCTCGTTCTACGACCTCTTCCGCACCGAGGACCCTGGCCACACCGATTCGGTGCACCACGTCTGCATCGATGTGGCGTGTCAGATCGCCGGCGCCGAGGAGCGGGTTGCTGAACTGGAGGCCGCCGGCCATCACGTGCACCGCAGCCCCTGCCTCGGCCAGTGCGAGCGACCGGTCGCGGTGTTCGTCCAAGGGCGAGGCGGTGAGGACGTGGTCCCGATCGACGAGACCGAGCCCACCGGATCGGGCAGCATCCCCCAGCGATATGACCCGACGCTGGTCCTCTTGGCTCGAGTCGGCCGGATCGACCCCACGTCGCTCGACTCCTATGTGGGCGCCGGCGGGTACAAGGCACTGGCTCAGGCGTTCACGCGGGGCCCTGCCGGTGTGATCGACGAGATCATCGCTTCGGGCCTGAGCGGGCGGGGGGGAGCGGCGTTCCCGACAGGCGTCAAACTCAGGGCGGTGGCGGCCGAACCTGGACCTCGCTACGTCGTCGCCAACGCGGACGAGTCCGAGCCGGGAACGTTCAAGGACAGGATCGTGATGGAGAACGATCCGTTCGCTGTCGTCGAGGCGTTGACCATCGCAGGTTTCGCCGCGGGAGCAGCCAAGGGCTGGATCTACATCCGAGGTGAGTATCCGCTGGCGACCCGGCGGTTGCAGGCTGCAGTCGATGCCGCCCGTGTCGCCGGGTTCCTCGGTGAACGCATCGCCCGATCGTCGTTCTCGTTCGACGTCGAGATCCGGAGAGGGGCCGGCGCCTACATTTGTGGCGAGGAGACGGCGCTATTCAGTTCGCTCGAGGGTTTCCGGGGAGAACCCCGCCAGAAGCCACCGTTCCCCACCACCCACGGCCTGTTCGGACGGCCGACAGCGGTGAACAACCCCGAGACGTTGCTCAACCTGCTCGAGATCGTGAGTCGTGGGGGAGGGGCCTACGCCGCCATCGGCACCGAGGCATCGAGGGGACGCAAGCTGTTCTGCGTGTCGGGCGACGTGGGCGCGCCGGGACTCTACGAAGTGCCGTTCGGCCCCACCTTGCGCGAGGTTCTCGACCTCGCCGGCGGGGTTGACGGACAACTGCAGGCCGTGCTGCTCGGCGGCGCAGCGGGTTCCTTCGTCCGTCCCGACCAGCTCGACGTGCCCTTGACCTTCGAGGGCACGCGGGAGGCGGGACTGTCGTTGGGCTCGGGCGTGGTCATGGCCTTCAACCAAGCGGTCGATCTGGCCGGAGTCGTCATCCGCATCGCCGAGTTCTTCCGGGACGAGTCGTGCGGACAATGCGTGCCGTGTCGGGTCGGCGCGGTTCGCCAACACGAGTTGCTCGTCCGCACGGGGACCCGGCTCACTCCGCCCGAGCTGGTCCTGCTCGACGACATGGATCGGGCGATGAAGGACGCATCCATCTGCGGCCTCGGCCACACGGCTTGCACCGCCGTCCGTTCGGCATTCTCGCTCGGACTCCTCGAATCTTCCGCCAACGGAGGCCGGAAATGACCGACATCACCTTCAGCATCGACGGCCGAACGGTCACCGCCACATCGGGGCAGACGATTCTCGGGGCCTGCAACAACGAAGGCGTCGAGACCCCGACGCTCTGCTGGGCCCCCAATCTCACGCCGGTCAACGTCTGCCGGGTCTGCGTGGTGGAGGTCGTCGGCTCGCGCACGTTGGTGCCCTCGTGCTCCCGCACGGTTGAGGAGGGCATGGAGGTCCTCACCGATTCCGAACGGGTCCGTCACAGCCGAAAGATGGTGCTCGAGTTCCTCGGTTCCGGTGTCGACCTCTCGCAGGCCGACGGACTTCAGGTCTGGTCCGAGCGCTACGGCGCCGACCCCGACCGCTACGTGGAGCCCCAGAAAATGGACGAGGAGGTGAAGATCCAGGACAACCTCTATGTCCGTGACTACGACAAATGCGTGTTGTGTTACAAGTGCGTCGAGGCGTGCGGAGACGATGCCCAACACACCTTCGCCATCGCGGTCGCCGGCCGGGGGTTCGGTGCCAGGATCTCCACCGAGTTCGACGTCGCCCTCCCGGAGTCGGCCTGTGTCTACTGCGGCAACTGTGTCGGCGTCTGTCCGACCGGAGCGCTGCAGTTCACGACCGAGTTCAACCTGCGGCAAGCCGGCAACTGGCTGCCCGAGACACAGTCAGTGACCCGCACCGTGTGTTCCTACTGCGGCGTGGGCTGCAACCTCGAGCTGCACGTTCAGGACGAGAAGATCGTGAAGGTCACGTCTCCGGCCGACCACTCGGTGACGTCGGGTCACCTGTGCATCAAGGGGCGGTTCGGCTGGAACTACGTACAGCCATCGTGACCCGCCGAAGGCCGGCACTTGCGTTCGCGGTCGGTGGCGGCAACCATCGCCGCCATGGCATTCACTTTGGCAAATGTTGAGGGACGAGCGGCCCTGGTGCGCGATGGCGCCTGGTTCGACGTCGAACGAGCCAGCGCCGGGACAATCAGTTCCGACCCCATGCTGGCCCTGCGTGTCCCCGATGCCCTGCATGCGCTCGACGCCCGCCTGAGCGAGCTCACCGCCGATGGCTCAGTCGCCGACGTCGTCCTCGGCCCGCCCGTTCCCCGTCCGAGGAACAGCTACGGCATCGGCCTCAACTATCGCAGCCACGCCGCGGAGTCCAACATGGAACTGCCAGAGAACCCTCTGGTGTTCACGAAGTTCCCCAGCTGCATCGTCGGCCCCACGAGCGACATCGAACTGCGAACCGAGACCGGCGATTACGAGGTCGAATTGGTGGTCGTGATCGGTACGGGAGGCCGGGACATCCCCGAGGCCGACGCGTGGGAGCACATCGTCGGGGTGACCTGCGGGCAGGACATTTCCGACCGACGCCTGCAGTTTTCCGCCAAGCCGCCCCACTTCGACCTCGGGAAGTCCCGGGACACCTATGGACCCATCGGTCCGGTGCTCGTCTCGACCGACCAGTTCGAGGATCCGACACAGATCGACCTCTCGTGCACGGTCAACGGCGAGGCTCGACAGAGCGACAACACCAGAAACCTCATCTTCACCGTGGCTCAACTCGTCGCCTACCTCTCGTCCATCAGCACGCTGGCCACCGGTGACCTCATCTTCACCGGTACCCCCGAAGGTGTCGGCGCAGCATCGAAGAACTACCTCAAGCCGGGCGACGTCATCGTCAGCACGGTGCAAGGCGTTGGCACCATGACCAATCGCTGTCTCGGCTGATCGGGCGGGGGTCGTCATGGATCTGGGAATTGCCGGCCGGGTGGCACTGGTCACCGGAAGTCATCGAGGCACGGGTTCGGCCATCGCGGCATCGCTCGCGGCAGAAGGCGCGCGTGTCCTGGTGCACGGGTTCGAGCCGGGTCAACCCGACGCGGTGGTCGAGGCCATCGTCTCCCGGGGCGGTTCGGCTCGCGGCATCGTCGGCGACCTCTCGTCGGACGTTGGCGCTGCGGCCCTGCTCGAAGCGGCGGGTGACCTCGACATCGTGGTGTGCAACTACGGCGTCGCCCAAGGTGGTCGGTGGAGCAACGTGTCCACCGACGCGTGGGTCGACGCCTATGACCGCAACGTGCTCACGGCGGTTCGGGTTGCTGCCGGCGCCGCGCCCGCTCTGGTGGAGCGCGGATGGGGTCGCATCGTGCTCCTCGGCACGGTGGGTACCGTCCGTCCGGCCGCGGTCCGGCCGCAATACTACGGATCGAAGGCTGCCCTGCCCGCGCTCACCGTCAGTCTTGCCAAGGAACTGGCGGGAAGTGGCGTGACCGTCAACCTGGTCAGCCCCGGCCTCATCGCCACGCAGGAGGTGCTCGACCGACTGGCCGATCGGCTGGTGGCCGAAGTGTTCCCCGGAATGAGCGGCCGCATCGCCTTGCCGTCCGAGGTCGCCGACCTGGTCACGTACGTCTGTAGCGAACAGGCCGGTGCCATCACCGGCAGCAATTTCCGGATCGACGGCGGCAGTACTGATGTCGTCCAACCATGACCGACCGGTTCGATCTCCCGGTCGAAGAGGTCACCGCAATGGTGCAGGCGGCGAGCCAATTGGCCCTGACCTGGTTCCGGCGGGCCGGCACCGAGCCGCTCGCGGTCGAGAACAAGCTTGCCGCCGAGGGTCGCTTCGATCCGGTCACCGTCGCTGACCGAGCGGTCGAGGACGCGTTGCGCGCCGCGTTGCTCCAACGATTCCCCGAGCATCTCGTCTACGGCGAGGAACGCGGCGTCAGCGGCAACCCGTCGAGTGCGTACCGGTGGGTCATCGACCCGATCGACGGCACGCGGGCGTTCGTGACCGGTCAGCCGCAGTGGGGCACGCTCCTCGGTCTCCAGCGGGGCGACGACGTGCTTGCCGGTTGGTTGCACCAGCCGACGCTCGGGCACACCTACGTCGGCGCCGAGGGCCACGCCGCGCTCCACGAGGGGTCATCGACCTCGCCGTTGCGGGTCAGCGGACAGACCGATCTCGAAGACGCCATCCTGCTCTGTACCCACCCCGAGATGTTCACTCCCGGCGAGGAAGCGACGTCGTTCGCCCGTATCCAGGCCAGGGTACGAATGACCCGTTTCAGCGGCGACTGTTTGAACTACGGGTACGTCGCCACCGGCTACGCCGATCTGGTCATCGAGGCCGATCTCCAGCCCTACGACGTCATTCCGCTCATCCCGATCATCGAGCGAGCCGGCGGCGTGATCACCGACCGCGAGGGTAGACCTCCGTTGGCCGGTGGATGGGCAATCGGCGCGGCCACACCCGAGCTTCATCGGGCGGCGCTCGACCTTCTGAACGAATGACGAGGTTCAGTCGGGGGGGAGACCGCGCAGGCCCACCCACGCCAGGGTGGTGAGGTCTCGGGCCAACTCGGCCCGGTCGAGCGCGGGGCTACGCTTCCAGAAGCGGACCATGCCCTCGGCCATTCCGACTACGCCGTGGGCCAGTGCTTGTCGATGGGCTTCGCTCATTCCGTCGACCGCGATGAGCTCGGCGATGCCGTCGGCGACCGATTGTTCGACCGCCGCCGCGATGCCGGACCATTCCTCGTCCTCACGGCTGGCGCCACCGAAAAGGATCCTGAAGCCGTCGGGGTCGGCCTCGACGAACGCCAGATAGGCCTCGAACCCGGTCTTGACCTGTTCACGGGGCGAGCCGGCGCTCGCCGCGGCCTTGATCACGTTCTCCCGAAGTCGCTCGCCGACATCTTCGAGCACTGCCTGGTAGAGCTCACGTTTGGATGCGAAGTGCTGGTACAGCACCGGTTTGGTGACCCCGGCCTCCAGCGCGACGTCGTTCATTGACGTCTCGTGGAACCCGCGTCGGGCGAAGACTTGGCGAGCGACCTCGATGAGTTGCGAGCGTCGCTGGCTCGCCGGTAATCGCCCGGAGGTGACGGGCATCACCATGTTCCGTCGCGGTCTGCCCGGTTGGCCGCCTTCACCCCGTACTTGAAGACCAACGCGGGGGCGAGCAAGGCGGAGCCGACCATGATTAGCCCGATGACGAGCACCGAGACGGTCTTCGTGAAGCCGGTCATGAATCCGACGAAGAACACGACGCTGGCGGCCACGTACAGAGCACTCCCGAGGCGGAGCCCCTTCGACACCAGATCGGCGACCTTGGCCCTCTGGGCAAGAACCGGGTCCTGGATCTTGGATCGGTGGGATTCAGCCATGGTCGGACTCGATGATGATCACGTTGCCGCCTTGGATGGTCCCGACGGGGGAGGGAGTGGGAAGTGCTTGCAGGACATCGTCGACGTGAACGAGGTCGATCCGGGTGTCTCGCAGATCGAGGGGATCGGCCACAGGCGGCTCCGCCGAGGCATCGGCGACCTCGTCGAGGAACAGCTCGTCGATGCTCACGCTGCGGCGTGGCCGGCGCAGCAGTAGGTGCATGGTGAGCACGATCAGGCCCGCAACTATGATGAGGTCACCGAAGGAGATGACGTCGTTGACCACCGGAACCGGAACGATGTCTCCGAGCGGTCGGAGGAGGGTGGAGTCGTCCTCGAAGCGCCAGAGACCGTTGCTGACGGTGTAGTCGGCGGGGTCGGCGTCGGAGGGCATGCCGCCGACGACCTTGAACGACTCCACTCGGAGCGGGACGTACCCGTTGACCAACACGATCATGAGGTTGAGCGTCAGCCCGAAACCGGTGATCGTCGCCCCTTTGAAGTGGACGTTGAGCATGGCGGCCGCCATCAGCAGGGCTACACCGACGAGATAGAGTCCCAACCGACCCGGAACGTCTGGCCACTGCTCGGCCGACTGCAGCACGAGGCCCACGAGCAGCAGCGGCCAAAAGCGGACCTGGACGGACTTGAGAGCGGTCAGCGAACCGCCTCGTAGTAGACCGAGGACCACGCCGAGAGCGATCGCGAGCGGTGTGAGGAGCATGATCAGCGCGAATGCTAGCGACCAAACGGCCGCGGTTCTCACTCGGCGAGGCGCTCGGTGGTCGTTGTCGGGGGAGGGGGCTCGATCGAGTGGCAGACGACTCGGCGATCGCCCCGGTTCCAGACGCCCTCGGTAGGCACGAACTCTTGGCCAACACGAGTCGAGAGGGAGTACGGCTGCTTGAAGGTCTCCTCGAATCGCTGCACGCAGATGCGAGCTGCTGTTCGTCGGAGCGACCGGTCGCTCGGATACTCGAGATCCGGATCGCCGGGGCAGACGATAGCGGTGAGCTGACCGGGCGTTGCCTCGGGCTTCTGGCCGACGCAGAACGTGGCGAAGACCTGGCCGAGGTTGCTTCCGTTGCAGTCGACCAGTGCCAACATCGGCGGCGCGGGAATGATGGTGGTGACGGGGAGGGTGTCGGGCACGGTCGGCTCGGTGTCGAGCGTCGGCTGATTGTCAGCGTCGGGCTCGGCCCCCTCGTCGGGTTCGGTGGTTACCACCGACGTCGGCGTCGGGAGGTCGGCAAAGCACTCGTTTGCGATGAGGTCCAGGTTTGGGCTGACCCCAAGGAAGATCGGTGGGACCGTCGTCGTAGTCGCGACGGTCGTGGTGGTCGAAGCCGATTCGAGGGTGTTCACCTCGTCGGCGATCCCAACTTCACCGACCGAGTCGGACGTACAGGCGCTCAGGAGGACGGCCGCGCTCACGAGGATGGCGCTCGCCCGGGACACCCGTACGGCGTGGACGGCAACGGAGTGGATCATCGTCTGCTCAGTCTGGCGTCTAGAAGGCGGGCAACATCTGATCGAGGTAGACGAACGTTACGAAAAGAACCCCGAGGAAGACCGGAGCGGTAAGCAGGTAGGCCGGCACCCGACGCCACGCCCGGCCGAAGAGCCATCCTCCGAGGAGCACGAGGCAACCCAGGCCGGCCCACAACAGGGTCGGTTGCAGGTTCTCCATGTTCCATCCCAGTGACCCGTCGAGGGAGGCCTCCTCGGTTCCGTCGGACCTCTCGGCATCGCCGGAACCCTCAGAGCCGTCGGGACCGATCGTGCTGCTGTCGTCGAGGGTCCCGTCTTCCTCGGACTCGTCGGTTTCCACAGCGACCTCAGGCGGCGCCTCGATGGTCGGAGCTGGTGCACCGACCATCAACGCGGCGACCACGATGCGCTGGCGGGCGAGCGTTTGGGATGGCAGGCTGTGAGGGTGAGGCGGTTGTCGCCGCAGTCGTTGAGGCCGTCGACCTGGGTGGGCTCGACGATGAAATGACCGGCCGTACTGCCGTCCGGAGCGGTGTGAGGCATCACCTCGCAGTAGAAGATGCCCTGCAACGTCTCGACTTCGATCACGTCGCCTGGGTCCAGCTTGTCCAGGTCGTAGAACGGCTGGCCGAAGGTGGTGCGATGGCGGCGATGGCGGCGTTGCCGGCCTGGCCGGGTAGCGGAGGGTTGCCGAAGTGCCCCGGGCCCTTCCGGAGGTCGTCGCGCCCGACCCCTTCGACGATCGCTCGCTCCAGCCCGATCTTTTCGATTCGGATGAAGCCGAGCGGTTCCCCCGATTCCGGAAGCAGCTCGGCCGCCAGTTCGGGAGCGATGACAATCGGCTGGGTCACGGGCGGACCGGTCGTCGCCGAACCATCGTCGTCGGTGTCGGTCGAGGGGACCGTCGTCGCCGGAGCGACCGTTGTGGAAGATGCGGCGCCGAGCGCTCCGACCTGGGCCTGGCGTTCGGTGAAGTCGGTCTCCAATCGCGCCTGGGCGCGGCTCTCGAGGATGCCGGTGCCCCAGAGCTGGTAGCCGACAAAGGCCAACACGATGAGGCCGAGGCCGATGAGGAAACGCCCGAAGGCGTCGACGAAGCGGGAGATGCGTGCGTTCATGGGTGTGGTTGACGACCAGGACGTGAGGTTGGGGGATCGACGTCAGCTAGGAGAGTAACGGCGCCGGACAGGACTGTCTGAACAGGACTGTCTGAACAGGACTGTCTGAACAGGACTGTCTGAACAGGACTGTCTGAACAGGGGATCGGCACGGGTCCTCCTATCGTTGCTCACTGGTGATCCAACGCGACTCCCCGGCCGATGCTTCTGCTGTCGCCACCCCGAGGGTGGTGTCGGTTCGCGATGCCGTATGCCTGCTCGGCAACTTTCCCGCGCTCGCGGGAGCAGACCTCGAGCTGGAATCGGGCGAGGTGGTGTTGCTCGAGGGCCCGAACGGGGCGGGGAAGTCGACGCTCTTGCGGTTGTGTGCCGGTTTGATCGGGCTCCGTCAGGGCAGCGGCGACGTTCTGGGTAATGACCTGGCCACCCGCGGTGGTCGTCAGCAGACCCGACGGGCGGTCGGCCTCCTCGCTCACCACTCGGCGCTGTACGGCGAACTCACGGTCGAGGAGAACGTCCGCTTCTGGTCTCGGGCGAATCGCGCGTTCGACGCCGACGTCGAGCCGGCGCTCGAGCGGCTCGGTCTGTCCGATCGTTTGCGATCGGTGCCCGTCGCCGCGCTTTCGGCCGGTCAGCGACGGCGCACGGCGCTGGCGGTGGTGGTGTGTCGGCGAGCCCGGCTGTGGCTGCTCGACGAGCCTCATGCCGGTCTCGATGCCGCCGGTCGGGACTTGGTCGATGGCCTGGTCCGAGATGCGGCGGCCGCGGGGGCAACCGTCCTGCTCTCGTCCCATGAGATCGATCGGGCAACCGACCTGGCCCACCGAGTCGTCCGGGTCGTTGCCGGCCAGACCCCGGTGTCGGGGGGCCACTCGTGAGGGTCCGATCCGAGCTGTTGGCCGACGCCTGGCTGGTCGCTTCGAAGGATCTGCGCATCGAGCGGAGCTCGCGGGTGGTGGCCAGTCAGGTCCTGCCGTTCGGGCTCATCGTGTTGATCCTCTTCGGCTTCGGCATCTCACCCGATCGTCGTGTGGTCGAGGCCGACCGGACGGTCTTGGAGCAGGTGGCGCCCGGGTTGTTCTGGCTGACTGTGTTCTTGGCCTCGCTGTTGGCGCTCGGTCGGTCCTTTGCCATCGAGTCGGCGGACGGCAGTCTCGAGGCGCTCCGCCTCACTGGGCTCGACCCAGGGGGCGTGTTTCTCGGGAAGTCGCTGGCCGTGGCGGCCGAGCTGTTGGTGCTCGAAGCGCTGCTGGGGGCTGGAGCGCTTCTGCTGTACGGGGCTCCGCTGGGTCACCCCTTCCTGCTGATGGTGGTGGTCGTCGCGGCGACGGCCTCGATCGCCGCGGCCGGTACCCTGTATTCGGCGTTGGCCTCCGGGTCCCGGGTCCGAGACACGCTCGTACCCGTCCTGGTGTTACCAGCGCTGGCCCCGGCGTTGCTGGGCGCCACCCTCGCCACCGAGGCCGCTCTGTTCGGACCCCCCAGCGACGGTTGGCCCTGGGCGGGGTTGCTCGGAGCTTTCGCCGTCCTTTACTTCGGCGCAGGCATGCTGTCGTTCGGTCTGATGCTGGAGGAAACGTGAGCCCACCCACCTCGACGGGCCCTGCCGCCACCCCGACTGGTTCTAAGCTGACGCGCGTGCTCGGTTCGCTCAGTCTCGCCTTCCTCGCCATCTTCCTGCTGTTCGGCCTGATGCTGTCGCCACCTGAGGTCAGCCAGCGGGAGGCTGTGCGTCTGTTCTACATCCACGTCCCTTCGGCCGTGATCGCCTTGTACCTCGCGTTCGGCCTCACCGCGGTGGGCAGCGTGGTGTACCTTCGCAAGCGGTCGACGTTCTGGGACCTCCTGGCGTGGTCGGCGGCCGAGATCGGCGTGCTGTTCTGCGCCTTCACCCTGGTCACCGGGATGCTCTGGGGCCGTCCGACCTGGGGGGTGTTCTGGAAGTGGGACCCTCGCCTCACCAGCACGGCCATCTCCTTCGTCCTGTTCATCGGCTATCTGGCCGTTCGCCAGCTCGACCTGACACCCGAAGCCCGGTCCAGTCGTGCCGCGGTGCTCGGAATCATCGGCTTCCTCAACACCATCGTCGTTCGGTTCTCGGTCTCGTGGTGGCAGAGCCTGCACCAAGGCACCACGCTCAACCCGGTCGACACCCAGATGGACGGTCTTCACCTGCTGTCGTTCTTTCTCGGGTTCGCGACTCTCGCGTTGGTGTTCTCATGGTTGTTGGTCCATCGGTTCCGCGTTGCCTGGTTGGCCCACCAGGCCGGCGAGGCGGGCCTCGATCGAGCCCTGGCCGAACGCCGAGCCGAGGCGACCGGGAGGACGGTCTGATGTATTGGAACTACGTGCTCATCGGCTACGTCGTCGTGTTCGGGGGACTCGGTTTGTACGCCGTTTCGCTGCTGCGACGGGGCCGCAATCTGGCCGAGCAGGTCGAGCCCGACCGGAGGAGATTCCTTGACTGAGCCCACCGCGGACCCCGATCCGGCTGAGCAGACCACGGAGCCCGGTCCGTCAGTCTCGGTCGATCTCTCGCCGCGGGATCTGCCGGGGGCGGCCAAACGACGGTCGCTTCGGAACTGGTGCATCGTCGGGGCCTTGTCCCTCGTGCTCGCTGGCATTCTGTACCAGGCGCTGACGAGCGCCCGGGTCTTCTTCTACAACGTCGATGAGGCGATCGCCCGGCGGGATGAGTTGGGCAGCCAGACCTTCCGAATCCAAGGGACGGTGGTGGACGAGCCGGCCGACATCGGCGGCGCCATGGTCTTCACCATCGCCTTCAACGACGAAACGGCTGTCGTCCGACACGTCGGCGACGAGCCGTCCGACCTGTTCGAGGTGGGCATACCGGTCGTGGCCGAAGGGCACTGGGAGGGCGAAGCCTTCGAGAGCAGGCAGCTGTTGGTGAAGCACTCGGAGTCATACGTAGAGGACAATCCCGACCGTCTGGTTCCGGACAAGTAGCGCTGGAAATGAACTCGGTACTCGGCTACCTCTTCACCATGGTCGGCCTGACCTCGTCCGTGGTCGGGGCCCTCGCCGGCTTCTACGCCCTTCGGTCGGGTCAGCTGCGACTGCTGCGCATGGTCCGGCAGTGGAGCTGGCTCGTCCTCGTCGCCGGTGTCGGCTGTTTCGTCGTGATGGAGGTGGCGCTCTTCCAGCGCGACTACACGGTGTCCTACGTCCAGCAGGTCGGCTCGGACTCGACCCCGGCCCTGTTCAACTTCGCAGCCCTGTGGTCGGCGCTCGAAGGTTCGTTGATCCTGTGGGTGTTCCTCCTCGGCGGTTACCTCGGAGCGGTGCTCTACAAGTTCCGCGACCGGGGGAACGACCCGTTGCTCGGATGGGCCCTGGTCACGATGCTCGGTGTGTCGGGATTCTTCTATGCGCTGCTTGCCGGCCCCGCGAATCCCTTCGTCCAGGTCACGGTGCCCCTCGGGTTCGTCGGTCCCGGCCCCAACCCGTTGCTCCAGAACCATCTCCTTGTGGCCTTTCATCCCCCGATGCTCTACCTCGGGTATGTCGGGTTCACCGTGCCGTTCGCGTTCGCCATCGCCGCGCTGGCCACAGGTCGGCTGGGCGAGGGTTGGCTGGTGGAGACCCGACGTTGGACCGTGATCGCGTGGGGCTTCCTGACGATGGGCATCGTGCTCGGCGCGTGGTGGAGCTACGAGGTGCTCGGATGGGGCGGGTATTGGGCGTGGGACCCGGTCGAGAACGCGTCGCTCCTGCCGTGGTTGACCGGGACGGCCTACCTGCATTCGGTCATGGTCCAGGAGCGACGGGGAATGCTGCGGGTCTGGAACCTGTCTCTGGTCTGCGCGACGTTCTGTCTCACAATCCTCGGAACGTTCCTGACACGCTCGGGGGTGGTGGAGTCGGTGCACGCATTCTCCGACGGTGCCATCGGACCGTGGCTGCTCGTGTTCTTCGCGGCGGTCGCCGGTCTGAGCGTGGGGCTCATCGGGTGGCGGGGCGACGAGCTCCGGTCCCCGGGCAGCATCGACTCGATCCGATCGCGCGAGGCGGCCTTCTTCGCCAACAATGTTCTCTTCGGCGCGTTGGCGTTCGTCATCCTGCTGGGCACGGTCTTCCCCCTCCTGGCCGAGGCGTACGACGGCACGAGGCTCACCATCGGACGTCCCTACTTCGACTCGCTCGGACGCCCGATCGCCTTCGTGATGTTGTTCCTGATGGCCGCAGCGCCGGTCCTGCCGTGGCGCAAGGCCTCCTCCGAGCTGCTCTCCCAACGACTGTTCTGGCCGGCCGTCATCGGCACGGGCTCCATGGTCCTCACCTTGCTGCTCGGCGGGCGAGGTCTGTGGGCCGTGCTCACGTTCGGCTTGGGGGGGTTCGCGGCCGGTGCTGCCGGCCGCCAGGTGGTCCTGGCCACTCGGCGGCAAGGTTGGCGGGGCCTCGTCGGGCGCACCAATGGCGGGATGATCGTTCACCTCGGGGTCGTGTTGGTCGCCGTGGCCATCGCCTCGAGTGAGACCTACAAGACCGATCGAACCGCGACCTTGCTCCCCGGAGAGTCGATGAGCGTCGGCGATCATCAGTTCACCTATCTCGAACTGGGAGCTGACGAGAACGATCGTCGGAGTCGGGTCTATGCCCTCGTCGAGATCGATGGCGAGGACATCTACGCACCCTCGATCGTTCGGTTCCGCCAACAGGGCATGTCGTTGGCCACTCCTTCGGTCCGCACCGGCCTCACTGAGGACGTGTACCTGGTGCTCGACGGTGTTCCTGACGAGAACGACGGTCCCATCCGCCTCCGGGTGATCCTTCGGCCGATGGTCAGCTGGCTCTGGGCCGGGGGCATCCTGATGGGTGTCGGCACGCTGCTGGCTGTCTTCCCCGGCAAACGTCGTCGGGGCACCGACGCGGTGTCCGCGCCCGTCGAGGCCGAAGAGCTGGCCGGCGTATGAACGAGGCGAGCCCGACGACCGAGGTGACCGGGCCGAGAGGTGGCAACCCCACCCGAAAGGCCGCGATCGCGGTGGGCATCGCGCTCGTCGCCCTGATCGCGCTGCTCGCCTTCGGGGGAGGCTTCGGCGCCACGATCACCGATGAGGCCGACGAGAGCCCGCTCCTTGGCCGCCGAGTGCCGGCCATCGCCGGGACCAGTCTTCAAGGCGAGCCGTTCGACATCGACCAGCTTCGCGGCCAATGGACCTTGGTCAACTTCTTCGCCGCGTGGTGCCCGCCGTGCATCGCCGAGCATCCGGAGCTCGTCGAGCTCGAGGCGTGGGGGGCCGGCAACGGCCGCCTGAGTCTGGTTTCCATCGTGTTCGACGATGAGCCCGCCAACGTGGCCGAGCTCTTCGACGAGCTGGGAGGCTCTTGGCCGGTGCTCAACGCGCCTGGTTCGGTCGTGGACTTCCAGATTCGCCGAGTTCCCGAGAGCTTCCTGGTCAACCCCGACGGAGTCGTGGTGGCCCGGGCCATCAGCGGCATCGACGCCGAAGTCATCATCGAACAGATCGAGGGCGCGTCGTGACCCGCCGGTCGATGGCGTGGGTGATCATCGTACTGTTGGCGATCGCCAGTCTCGGCGTTGCCGCGTTCGATGACGGGGTGCCTCGCACTGAAGCCGAGCGGACGCAGGCGTTGGCCCAGCGGTTCGCCTGCCCCGAGTGCGACGGACAGAGTGTCGCCGACTCCAACGCGTCGGTTGCGGCCAACATCCGGGAACTCATCCGTTCCGAAGTGGCCGCCGGGGCGACCGATGACGAGATTCGCGACCGACTGCTGCGGGCCTACGGCACCGACGTGCTGCTCAATCCTCCGGCGACCGGCGTGTCGCTCCTCATCTGGGTGCTGCCGGCGGTGGTCGTGGTCGGTGCGGTCGGTGCCCTCGTCTCGATCGCTCTCCGCCGTCGTACCCATACCTTGTCGACCGATGACGATCGACGCCTTGTCGACGCCGCGTTGCGAACTCGCGAATGGACCGAGCGATGACCATGGCCGACTCGGGTAGCTCCGGGCTCAAGATCGAGCGGGACTTCCTGCTTCGTTCGCTCCGCGATCTCGACGCGGAGTTCGCGGCCGGCGACATCGATCGGCAGGACTACGAACAGCTGAAGGACTCCTACACCGCCCGGGCGGCCGCCGTGTTGCGAGCACTGGAGTCGCCGGCTTCGGGCAACGGCGCGGGTGCGCGACCTCCGGCGGGGCCTCAGCGTCGACGCTTGGTCTGGATCGGGGCGCTGACCGTCGCCGGCCTCGTCGCCGGGTGGGCCCTGGCCCAAGCCGCGGGGGAACGGGGCACCGAGCAGCTGACCGGTTCGATCGAGGACACGCTGCGGGATCGAGTCCTGACCTGTCAGCAGATCGGCGCCGATCTCACTCGTCTGGTCGAGTCCTTGGAGTGTTTCGACGCCGTGCTCGACGAGGACCCACAGAACGTCGAGGCCCTTACCTATCGCGGCTGGTACGTGGTCCTCGCGTCCCGATCGACCGGCGACCCAGCGATCGCGGATGAGCTCCTCGCCTCGGGCATGGCGTCACTCGACAAGGCCATTCAGATCTCGCCGAACGCTCCCGACGCTCGCGCCTTTCGGACCGTCGCCCGTGAACAATCCGGCGACGAGACCGGAGCCTGCGAAGACGTCGGTGTCCTGGCCGCGATCGACACGCCACCGATGATCCTCGGCCTCGTGGGCCCGGTGGCTGAACGTCTGGATTGTCCGCTGCCGGCCGACTAGTGTCTTGTCAGCCT